>DFBW01000294.1:9256-11028 GCA_002366775.1 Roseovarius sp. UBA3070
TGCGCAGCACAACAGGGCCTTCCGGGATCGGCTTGGACTGCCAAATTTTGACCATTTCGTTCATGTCCACAAGCCCGGCATCCACCGCCTTGCGCAACGCGCCCGAGTTATAGCCGTCCTCCCATTCGCCCAGACCGTCGGCCCAGGTTACGCCGCCATCCACATCGCCGTTGGCGACCGCAACAATCGTCTGTTCGTGTCCACCGGTAAACTTCACTTCACCGAAATAGTCACCCGAGGTCATGGTCGCATTGATCGCAACCGGGATTTCAATCGACGGGATCAGAAAGCCCGAAGTCGAGTTTGGATCGCCAAAGCCAAAGACTTTACCTTTCATATCCTCAAGCGAGGTGATGCCACTATCTTTGCGGGTAAAGCCGACCGAGTAGTAGCCATAGCCGCCATCGTTGTTCACCTTGACGAGGATCGGTTCGACCGCTTCGGGGTCACTGAGGAAGGTTTTGGCATAGCCCGAGGCCCCTAGCCAGGCCATGTCGATCGTACCGCCCAAAAGTCCCTGGATCACGCCGTTATAGTCAGCAGGCGCAAACAATTTGGTTTCAACACCCAGCAGGTCGGCAGTTTTTTCTCGCAAGCATTCGTTGCTGGCCAAACGGTCTTGGGCGTTCTCACCGCCCAGAATACCGATGTTAAAGGTGGTGATTTCCTCGGCCAGAACCGGCGCGGTCAGCGCTGTGGTTGCCAATACGGCTGCAATCAGGTTTTTCATGTTGGTCTCTTTTCAAGTGAGTGGATTTTTGGGAACTGGATCAGTTTGATTTCAGTTTGCGAGCTTCGATGATCGAGTCGTATGCGTCGTGGGTGATGGCCCGAAAGCCGAGCCCCTCACCGCCCATAACCGCATAGGCGCAATCCGGGTCATTGGTGGGAAGCGTTGCAACTAGGGCGGTCATCTTGAGTTTGACGTCCTCTGGCAGCGATTTGCGCAACACAACCGGTCCGCGCGGGATCGGCGAGGATCGCCAGATTTCAACCAGATCATTCATGTCGACCAGCCCGGCATCCACCGCCTTGCGCAGAGCACCAGTGTTGTAACCGTCTTCCCATTCACCGATGCCGTCGGCCCATGTCACGCCTGCGTCAATGTCGCCGTTGACGACTGACACGATGGTCTGTTCATGGCCGCCGGTGAATTTGACCTCGTCGAAATAATCGCCTGATGTCATCGTCGCACCGGTTTGCACCGGGATTTCGATGGACGGGATCAAAAAGCCGCTGGTCGAGTTGGGATCACCAAAGCCGAACACCTTGCCTTGCATGTCCTCAAGAGAGGTAATGCCACTGTCTTTGCGGGCAAATCCGATCGAGTGATACCCGGTCGATCCGTCAGATTGCACCTTGATCAAAATAGGCTCAACGGCCTCGGGATCAGACAGGTAGGTCTTTGCATAACCACTGGCTCCGAGTGAGGCAAAATCCATAGTGCCGCCCAACAGGCCCTGAATGACACCATTGTAGTCAGCCGGTGCAAACAGCTTCACCGGAACCCCCAGCAAGTCTTCGGCCGCAATGCGCAAACACTCTTGCGATGCAAGCCGGTCTTGCGCGTTTTCACCGCCAAGGATGCCGATGTTGAATTGAGAAATCCCTTCGGCAAACACCGGCCCCGCAAGGGCAGTCGTTGTCAAAGCAGCAGCCATCAGTTTCTTCATTCTCGTCTCTCCATGCGGTTGAACCGGCCCAATGCCGGGGTAAAGAAAATGTCAGGCGCGTATCAGTTCGCCGGTATCTGCCGCTCTCGACCGATGATC
>DFBW01000132.1 GCA_002366775.1 Roseovarius sp. UBA3070
GCGGATCGTCTGGGCAAAATGCTCGGCCCCGCCGTCTTGCACATCATCGCGGTCCACGGATGTGATGACGACATGCTTCGATCCCAGCTTGGTAACCGCGTCAGCCACGTGGCCCGGCTCAAACGCATCCAGTGCTTCGGGCGGCTTACCGGTGGCGATGTTGCAAAAGCTGCACGCGCGCGTACACACTTCGCCCATGATCATCATCGTGGCGTGGCCCTGGCTCCAACATTCACCAACATTGGGACAACCCGCTTCCTCACAGACTGTGGTCAATTTGTTGTCACGCATGATCCGCGCGGTTTCGGAATACCCCTTTGATCCCGGTGCTTTGACCCGGATCCAATCTGGCTTGCGTGGTTGTGGGTTGTCAGGTCCGCGCGCCTTTTCGGGATGGCGCTGCGCTGGAACTTTGAGGTCACGCACGAATTTTTCCCCGCGAATGGTTTGGTAAGACTTCTTAGTCTATAGTCCATAGTGGTGGGTAGTACCAGTAACCGAAACCAGCCCTGTGGCTTGGCTTTCAGCTTCGCAAGTTTCCACCATGTTTCAAGGTTGTCTGTTGTTTTCTAGGTCCGTGCCTTTTGTGGGTACGGACCTCTTTTGTGTCACTTTGGCTTGGGTGGCGCCAGTGCGGTCGACAACTCGTTGCGTACATCCTTCAACAGTTGCTTGCCAACCTGGCGCAACACATCTGCCAGTTCCTCAAACCAGCCCTCCTGACGCGACGAGGCGCGGCGCACAAGCCCGATCTGGCGGCATGGCTCAGGTGAAGAGAACCGCACCAGCTGCATGTCCGGGGATGCGCGCATTTCTGCAGGGGCCGCCAATTCAGGGATCAACGTCAGGCCAAAGCCCGCCGCCACCAGCCTTGACAGGGTCGCCAGCGATGATGCGCCGGTGTCGATCTGCGCATGGCTGCGGTTACGCCCGCAAACCTCCAATGCCTGATCGCTCAGGCAATGGCCATCCTCCAGCAGCAAAAGCGGTGCCGCGCCCAGTCCGGTGGGTCGTAAATCTTCGGCCCCTGCCCCCAATGCATCCAGCCGCGCCGGGCTGCCTGCCAACATAAAGCGGTCTTCAAACAATGGGGTGCTAATCAAACCTTCGGCCACTACCGGCAGCGCCATCACCGCCACATCCAGCTGCCCCGCCATCAATTGCCGGATCAACCGATCGGTTTTGGCCTCCTGCACATGCACATCAAGCGAGATATCGCCCGAGCGCAACGCCTCAAGCACATCGCTCACCACATAGGGGGCAATGGTCGGGATCAAACCTAGGTTCAATCGCCCTGACAACCCGCCGCGCCAACGCGCCGCTTCGCTCAGGGCCTGCATTTCGCCCAGCACCTTTTGCGTGTGGCTCAGAATCATTCTGCCAAAAGGCGTCAGCACCGCATTGCGTGGGCCGCGCTCGACCAAGGGCTGGCCCAAAGCCGCCTCCATATCGCGGATTTGCACCGATAAGGCGGGCTGTGACACGTTCACCACCTCAGCCGCACGGCCAAAATGGCGCTGCTCGGCCAGGGCTTTGAAATAGGTAAGTTGGCGCAGGGTTAGGTTCATAAGGCTTAGTTATCGCAATTGAAAGAAACTACAATTGGATTTTATCGCACCAGCGCTGTCTACCTTAGAAAGATTCCAATCAGATCGGCCCCCTTCCGCGCAGGAGGGGCCGCTTTAACCCAGATAACCCAACCCCGGAGGATCCCATGGACGGCGAAATCAGATGCCCCGTTTCGGCCAAGAAACAACAGAATAACAGTGACTGGTGGCCCAACCAGCTGAACCTGAAAACCCTGCATCAGAACACCCCTGCCGGCAATCCGATGGATCCTGATTTCAACTATGCTGAGGCGTTCAAAACCCTTGATATCAAGGCGTTAAAGGCTGATCTTGTGGCCCTGATGACCGACAGTCAGGATTGGTGGCCAGCCGATTATGGCCACTATGGTGGGTTCTTCATTCGCATGACCTGGCACGCCGCGGGCACCTATCGCACGGCTGATGGCCGTGGCGGCGCCGGAACCGGGCAACAACGCTTTGCCCCGCTGAATTCCTGGCCTGACAATGGCAACCTCGACAAGGCGCGCCGCCTGCTGTGGCCGATCAAACAGAAATACGGCAACAAAATCTCTTGGGCCGATCTGTTGGTTCTGGCCGGCAATTGTGCCATCGAATCGATGGGCGGGCGTGTTTTCGGCTTTGGCGGTGGGCGTGTTGACACATGGGAGCCCGAAGAAGATGTCTATTGGGGCGCCGAAAGTGAATGGCTTGAACCATCGGGCGGTGACAACAGCCGTTATTCTGGTGATCGTGATCTGGAAAACCCGCTGGCCGCTGTGCAAATGGGCCTGATCTATGTGAACCCCGAAGGCCCAGACGGCAATCCTGATCCCATCGCCTCGGGCCGTGATATTCGTGAAACCTTTAAGCGGATGTCTATGAACGACGAAGAAACCGTCGCGCTGACCGCTGGTGGCCACACCTTTGGCAAGGCGCACGGTGCCGGTGATGCGGCACATGTTGGCCCCGAACCCGAAGCCGCCCCGATTGAGGCGCAGGGCTTGGGCTGGCTCTCAAGCCATGCCTCGGGCAAGGGTGGCGATACCATCACCTCGGGTATCGAAGGGTCATGGACAGCCAACCCAACCCAATGGGACAACGGCTTTTTCGACGCACTCTTTAACAACGAGTGGGAGCTGACCAAATCCCCCGCCGGTGCCCAGCAATGGACGCCCATAAACCCAAGCGAAGACTACATGGCGCCAGATGCTGCTGATGCCTCCAAGAAAGTGCCGCTGATGATGACCACAGCGGATATGGCCATGAAGATGGACCCGATTTATGGCCCCATCTCCAAGCGCTTTCACGAAAATCCTGAGGAATTGGCCGAAGCCTTTGCACGCGCCTGGTTCAAGCTGACCCACCGCGACATGGGGCCAAAGGCCTTGTACTTGGGGGATGATGTCCCGGCTGAGGATCTGATCTGGCAAGACCCGGTTCCCGCCGCGTCGGGTGCTGCGCTGTCGGGCGCGGATGTGGAGGCTCTCAAATCCGCGATTGCAGCCACCGGATTGTCGACGTCTGAGCTAGTGAAAACCGCCTGGGCTTCGGCCTCAACCTTCCGTGGATCGGATAAACGTGGCGGTGCCAATGGCGCGCGCCTCCGTCTGGCCCCCCAAAAAGATTGGGAGGCCAATGAACCGGCCGCCTTGTCCACGGCGTTGAGCGCCCTGGAGGCTGTGCAATCGGCATTTAATGGGGGCGGCAAATCTGTCTCATTGGCCGATGTGATTGTGCTGGCCGGTAACCTTGGCGTGGAAAATGCAGCCAAAGCCGCAGGTCACGCGGTGTCTGTACCCTTCACGCCGGGGCGCACTGATGCCAGCGCCGAGCAGACCGACATCGACAGCTTTGATCCGATGGAGCCACAGGCCGATGGGTTCCGCAACTATTGTCGTGCCAATCTTTCCGTCCCGGCCGAGAAGATGCTGGTGGATCGTGCCCAGTTGTTGGGTCTCAGCGCGCCGGAAATGACTGTTCTGGTTGGCGGGTTGCGCGCCATGGGCGCCAACTATGGCGATACATCCCACGGTGTTCTGACAGACCGCCCGGGTCAGTTGACGCAGGATTTCTTCATAAATCTGCTCAGCATGGACACCGAATGGACTGGCGCTGGCGATGGCATCTATGAGGCACGCGAGCGCGCCACTGGCGATGTGAAATGGACAGGCACACGCGCCGATCTGGTGTTCGGGTCCAACTCCATCCTGCGGGCTGTGGCCGAAGTCTATGCCCAGGCCGGCAATGACACAAAGTTTGTGAGCGATTTTGTCGCCGCCTGGACCAAGGTGATGAACGCAGATCGGTTTGATTTGGACTAAGCCATAGGCATTCAGACGGCTTAAAGCGCCCGGGCAGGACACTCGGGCGCTTTTTTTCGGATGTATTTAACATGATGGGCAATCAGCCGATCATCTGTCCGGCATCGCCCAATTCGCGGTAGTGGCGGCTCAGCCTTTGCAATGCAATGCGCAACACCACCTTGCCGGATCGTGCTGACCAGCCCATGCGTTTTTCTGCCGTCTCCAATCCTTCAAGATGGCAGCAACACCGCAAAACCACATCCCCCAGACCGGGGCCAAGATCGCGCAGCGCATTGGCCACACGGTCTCGGGCCTGGCGGCTGGGCATTGGAGCGCTCGCAGCGTTTGGTGCCCCCCTGGCGGTGTCCGCTTTTTCCGTCAGATAGGCATCCCAGTTCTGTTCGTTGCGCGTATCCATCTCAGCCAGTTCAAAATCTTCGCGCAGCCGCTCGCCCGCGCGCACCAAATGATCCGGCAAAAACGGGTCTCCGTCCTTGTCTTTACGTCGTGACAATACCAACAGCGGTGATTCAGCAGATGCATACCGCTTGCGCGCGGGCTTTGTTTCGGCGTCGCCTACCCTGCTCGCGGCGGCCCCATGGCCCAGAAACGGTGCCTGTGCATCGGCAAATCCCAACGCCGAATTCTCGGCTTCAGCCAGAAGTCGGCTCAGGGCCTCGCGCCCGGCATTGCTGATTGTGTACCGCGTGATCCTTCCCGCCTCGCCACATTGGATCCAGCCCTTCAAGGCCATCGCTTCGGCCACTTCCTTGTCAACAATGCCCGTGCGCGTGGGCTCAGCGCCTGCGCGGTCACGGACAATAACAGCCTTGTCCATGTTTGGGGCCACCACCAGCAAAGCCCCACTTTCACACAGGCGGCGCAGCACCCGCGTGCCTTCTTTGCTCAGCTGCACTTCGGTCAGCGCGGTTTCATCCTTACAATCCGTTTCGTTCACATAGCTGGGGGGCATTCGCCTCTCCTTTATGGGGGAACCGTCTCCCATAGGCGGAACGATGCGTCCCAATCGGCACAAGGCGGCATCCACCAGCGGATCTTCCCGACGGGTTTCAAAGCTGCGAATTTGTCGAAGAACAGTCGAGGCATGACAACCCGCGCCACGCGCAAGCTCACGAATGGGCAGCCCAGCTTCTATATGAGCCAGATAATGAACTGCCGGTCGCGGAACCCACGCAGGTACGATCCCGTCCAAATGGGTCACAGTTGGACCATTCCGCATTATAGCGCCTCCGTAATTCTGCCGTTACCGAGACTGGGGCATCCATATTCTGTCCACAGACTTATCCCCAGACGCAATCTACCTATACGGGAAAACCTTACCGGTTCGTTAATTGTTTCCACGTTCTTAACAATTGTATCCAAATGGTAAACGATTGCGGATTGAAGCGTTCGCTGATCTGACATCTCACGCAACACCGCTCTGAGTTGTGCCATCCTTGGCCAAACCCAAGGAGATCCTGCTATGATGAAATCGCTGAACCTTCTAAATGACATTCGCCGCCCACGGCTGTTGATTCAGGCCGCGCGCATCGGGGCATCCACCTATCGGCGCGAGACCCATTTGCGCCGGTTGCTGGACCCCGGACAGCTGCCGCGCAGCGATGATGCGCTGGCATTGTTACTTGAACAGGAGGCGCAGATGAACCACCAGCGCCAAACCAACGAGGCGTATTATTGCGCGGCCGATCATGTCGATTTGCTGATAGCAATGATGGGCGAGGCCCGGCTGCTGCGCGCCGCATATGCGCCACACCAGCAGGTCGAATCCCCGCCCCAAAAAGCCAACCCGATGTAGGCGTAATTTACGAAAAAGCGTCGGGCAGTGATGCTTTCTTGGCCGCCACATACTGCGCCAACGCCTCGGCAATCGCCGGGTCCAGGGCGGGTTGCTGATAATCGTCCAGCATCTTCTTCATCTTGATATTGGCCAATGTCATGGTATCGCGCTCGCCGTCTTCGGCCCAGGTCTCAAACGGCTTGTAATCCAGAACATTGCTGCGCCAGAACGCCGTTTTGAAATTGGCCTGCGTGTGGGCGCATCCCAGATAGTGGCCTCCGGGGCCGACCTCTTGGATGGCATCCATCGCCTGGCCATTCTCATCCATATACACCCCTTTGGCCATATGGTGCAGAACGCCCAGTTGGTCGGCATCCATCACAAATTTCTCAAAGGAGGACACAAGCCCCCCCTCCAGCCAGCCACAGGCATGCAGCATGAAGTTAACGCCCGACAAAAGCCCCATATTCAGGCTGTTGGCGGTTTCATAAGCGGCCTGTGCATCGGGCAGTTTTGAGCCGGTAAACGCCCCCGCTGAGCGATAGGGCAGCCCAAGGCGCCGTGCAATCTGACCAGAGCCATAGGTGATTTGTGCCGCCTCAGGTGTGCCAAATGTCGGCGCACCCGAATTCATGTCGATCGAGGTCACAAAGGCCCGCATGATCACAGGCGCCCCGGCACGGCACAGTTGGTTATATGCAATGCCTGCCAGTACTTCGGCCATCACTTGTGTCAACGTACCCGCCACAGTGACCGGCGCCATGGCC
>DFBW01000105.1:0-7850 GCA_002366775.1 Roseovarius sp. UBA3070
GCCAACGCGTAAGCCGCCATTGCAGCAATGTGAGGGAGTGCAGGGATCATGTTGCAGGATCCTTTGGCGCATGTGGATACCATGTTTGTGCGGTTTCCTGGCTGATTGTGCCTTCGCGCACATCACGTTGGACATGCGCAGGCTCCCGCATCTGTGGAGGGCCAAAACCACCGCCGCCGGGGGTCTCAAGTATCAGGGGTTTGTCCGCAGGCACCCGGATTGTGCCTTTGCTGGGCAGGTCAGGCCCGTCGTGGCCCACACGGATACGGCCCTTCAACCCCGGCCCGCCGCCTTGTCGGCCCTCGGCGGCAAAACGCACGCGTTCCACCGATAAAAATACCAGCAGATCATCATCCCCAGCCGAGGCGATTTCGATATGTTGGCCATGGCCACCTTGGTGCTGACCGACGCCACCACTGTCAGTGCGCAATTCGCGCCGTGTGATCAGGATCGGGGCCACCGCCTCGGTCGGCTCAATCTGAGAGCCCCACACACCACTAGGAAAGGCGGTGGCTGAAAGCCCATCTTTGTCGGGGCGCGCACCGGTGCCGCCATTGAAAACCAGCTCTAGTGCAAAGGCCTGCCCGCCATCGCGTGCGGTTTCGGGCGTATGGCGAATGGGCACATCATAAAGACATGACGCACCTTCGGCTGGCACTTTGTCTGGCAGGGCCTGGGTCAGGCAGCCATAGACCAGATCGGGCGTCATCTGCCCCAGAGAATGACGCATGGCCACGGGAACGGGTGGTTGCGCATTCAGGATACAGCCGGGTGGCCCGACCACACGAAATGGCTCTAACGACCCGGCATTGTTGGGAATATCGGCGCCAATGATGCACCGCAGTGCAAACACCGAATAGGCAGTTGCATAATTCAGCGGCACGTTGATCCCCTTGGGGGAACAGGGCGAAGTGCCGTCATAATCCAACAGGATGTGGTCATCAGCCACTGTCAAAATCGCGGCCAAAGTAATAGGCGTATCATAGCCATCAACCTGAATGGAATGGCGATAGACACCGTTTGGCACCTCAGAAATCGCTTGCAGTGTGCCCCGGCGCGAGGTGTCGATGATGTAACTCGCCAGTGGGTCAAGATCATCCAGATCAAATTCGGCCATCATGCCCGACAGACGCGCGGCACCGGTTTCACAGCAGGCAATCAGGGCATAGATGTCGCCCTCATTGGCAATAGGTTCACGCGAATTGGCGCGCACGATGTCCATCAGCAACGCATTTACCGTGCCTGCGTCCACCAGTTTGCATGGCGGGATCATCAGGCCTTCGTCAAACACGTCTGATCCATCAGGCCCCATGCCCAGCCCGCCCAAATCAGCCAAATGCGAGGTGCAGGAGGTAAAACCAACCACCCGATCCTTGTAAAATATTGGTTGCATCAACAGAAAATCATTCAGATGCCCCGAGGCCAGCCAGGGATCATTGGTCATATAGATGTCGCCGGGTTTCATATGTTGAATTTCAAAGCGCGCGAGCAGGTTTTTCACCGCTTCGGCCATGGTGTTGATATGCCCCGGCGTGCCGGTGACAGCCTGCGCCAGCATACGCCCTTGTTGATCAAATATACCGGCTGAAATATCGCCGCTTTCACGCACAATGGGGCTGAAGGCTGCACGGATCAGCGCCTGGCCCTGTTCTTCGACCACAGCCAGAAGCCGGTTCCACATCACTTGCAAACGGGTTTGGGGGATCTGGGTCATGATGGGCCTCCTTTGCGGGTTAGGATGATGGTGGCGTCACCATCAATCTGGGCATCAAAATCGGCACTGACATAGGTTGTCGTTTGCGGCTCAACAATCAGCGCGGGACCACTCAGGTGTTGTCCGGGGCTTAGCAGTGCACGGTCATAGACAGCAGCATTTCGTCGGGTTTGTGTCACCTCACACTGGATTGAATGCTGGCGTTGTGGGGTGGCCGCCACCTGATCGGGAGCTTCAGCCGCCTGCCCTGAGCTGTCAGCTTGTGTTGCCACCCGAACCGACCAGTTAAGCACTTCGATCACCATCCCCGGCACAGCGCGGGAAAACTGAGCACGGTATTCCGCCTCAAATAGACCCCTCAGATGGCCGAGGTCATCGGGCGTCAGATGCCGGTCTGGTAGGGCAATTTCAATCTCATGCCCTTGCCCGTGATAGCGCATGAAAGCTGTGCGGACGGTATGAAGTTCCGCATCCCTTGCACCGGCGCCTACAACCGTTTCAGCCTCATGGATCATCCCATCAAAGAAGGTGTTCAACCCGTCGATATCCAGCGTTTTAAGAGTGGCATAACGGCTGCGTACAATCTCAAATGACACGGGCGCATAGAGAAAACCAACAGCCGAGCCCACGCCCGGATCACGCGGGATCAGGATGCGTGACACCCCGGCACGCCGCGCCACACGGGTGGCATGAAGCGGGCCGTTGCC
Source organism: Roseovarius sp. UBA3070 (assembly GCA_002366775.1). Taxonomy (GTDB): domain Bacteria; phylum Pseudomonadota; class Alphaproteobacteria; order Rhodobacterales; family Rhodobacteraceae; genus Roseovarius. The sequence continues at coordinate 2,422 of DFBW01000105.1, forward strand.
GCCAAAGGCAATCATCGTGCGGGCACCCAGATCCTTGCCCGATTCCACCGCATGCATGCGCCCGGCACCTGCCATGCTTTCATCCACAATTTCGCTGATACCGCTGGCAGCTTCGTTGATGCTCAGATCAGGCAGCTCCTTAAAACAGATATCAATGGCCGCGCTGGCGGTACTTGTGTCAATCTTCAACCGGCCCTCGGCAAAACTAGCGGGTTCAATCAATCCCTGCTGAATATCCGCATCAGTGACCGTTGCCTCCTGCCCGCCCTTGCCAAAGGCGGCGGGGCCCGGCTCGCTGCCCGCAGATTGCGGGCCGACCTGTATGCGCCCCAACCTGTCCAGGCTGGCGATGGAGCCACCACCGGCACCGATCTCGATCATTTCCAACACGGGGATACGCACAGGCATGCCGCTGCCTTTGATAAACCGTGCGGCGCGGGCGATTTCAAAGCGACGTGCACTTTGCGGCTGATAGTCGTCGATCAGACAAAGCTTGGCCGTGGTGCCGCCCATATCGAACGACAGAACCTGGTTTGTACCGGCGCGTTGTGCAATGCGTGCGGCCAGAATGGCCCCACCAGCCGGGCCAGATTCGACCAGTCGAATGGGCAAGGCGGCGGCAGTTTGCAGCGTGGTCATACCGCCACCAGCAGTCATCATCAGGATCGGGCATTGCAGGCCTTCGCCCTCAAACTGACGCGCAAAATCCGCCAGATACTGAGACATCATTGGTTGGATATAGGCGTTGGCAATGGTCGTGCACAGCCGGTCAAACTCGCGCGCTTCGGGGCTGACATCGCTTGAGATCGAAATTGAAAGGCCCGGCAATTGCGCCTGCAACATATCTCGCAGACGGTGTTCATGGGCGGGGGCGGCATAGCTGTGCATCAGGCAGATCGCCACGGCTTCGGCTTTGCTGGTGCGAAGTTGATCAATCAGATCCTCAACGCCAGCTTCATCCAAGGCCTCCAACTGGTTGCCTTTGGCATCCATGCGCCCGCCAATGGTAAAGCTGCGGGCGCGGGGCACCAGCAAATCAGGTTTCTCGATGTTGATATCATATTGGCTGTAGCGCCGCTCGTAGGCGATCTCCAGAATATCGCGGAACCCTTTGGTGGTGATACTGGCCACGCGTGCTCCGCGCCGCTCAATCAGCGCATTGGTGGCCAGCGTGGTGCCATGGATGAACCCATTGATCTGCGCCCAATCCGCAGCTGCGGGCGCCAGTACATCACGCACCCCGTGCATCGCACCATCGGTGGGGTTGGCGGGTGTTGTTGGGGTTTTGGCCGTGGCTAGCACAGCGCCCAACTGGTTCATCAACACGGTATCGGTAAAGGTGCCTCCAATATCAACGGCAACCCGAAAGGTAGTGTGGTTTGTCATGGAATGGTCCGAAAGTCGGGGCGCATCGCGCGGTACAGGACAAATAGGGAAAGCTCCGGGGCAAATGCCCGGCTACCACTTTGATCTAGATAACCAGATCAACCCGCTCTGCGCGGCGTCCAATACGCCTGTCCTGCACCTGATGTGGCATTGATCCACAACCCTCCGGTTCCTGACCAAACGCTGTGCCCAATCCAGATTTTTGTCAAGCGTTTTGAAATGTGCGTCACATCCGCCCCGCGCGCGGAGTGGCATGGCCACGACATACAAAGCATGCGCGAAAGCGCATTCAATTTAACAGAGGCCGCAGATAGAAAGGTCAGAAGTCGAGGTTTTCCACATTCAGCGCGTTTTGTTGGATGAATTCGCGGCGCGGTTCCACCACATCGCCCATCAGTTTGGTGAACAGATCATCAGCATCGGCCATATCAGCCACCTTCACCTGCAGCAAAATACGTGCCTCGGGGTCAAGTGTGGTTTCCCACAGCTGATCGGGGTTCATTTCACCAAGGCCCTTGTAGCGTTGCAAGGTCAGGCCCTTTTCGCCCTCCGATAAGATCGAGTTCAGCAGATCAAGCGGGCCATGGATGTTTTGCACCCGGTCTTTGCGCGATAATGTTGCGGGCAGCGCATAGATTTCCCGCAAGGGTTTGGTCATCTGTGACAGTTTGCGCGCTTCACCGCCGCGCAAAACAGCACCATCCAATGTCCGCACTTCCTCAACACCGCGCAGAATACGGGTCAGGCGAATGCCATGATCCTGTGTCGGGCGGCCCTGCCAACCACGTTCGTATTCCAAAGCGATTTGATCGAGCCGCGCGGCAACAGCATCGGCCACACCTTGCACATCGCCATCCACACGGCCCGGCACAAAGGCCTCGGCAATCACGGCCTGTTCCAGAATGTGACGTGGGTAATGGGTTGGAAAGGCGTCCAGAATCCGGCTCGTCTGGCGCGCTTCGTCCACAACACGCACCAGATCCTTACCCATGATTTCTTCGCCATTTCCAAGGCGCAGCACCGCATCAACAGTACCCTGCTGGATCAGATAATCCTGCATCTCGGCCTCGTCTTTAAGGTAAACCTCGGATTTGCCGCGCATCACTTTGTACAGTGGCGGCTGCGCAATATAGAGGTATCCACCTTCGATCAACTCAGGCATCTGCCGGTAAAAGAACGTCAGCAACAGGGTGCGAATATGTGCGCCATCCACATCAGCATCGGTCATGATGACAATCTTGTGGTACCGCAGTTTGGAAATGTCGAACTCATCACGGCCAATGCCAGTGCCCAGAGCCATCACTATATTGCCAATTTCCTGGCTACCCAACATGCGGTCAAACCGGGCGCGTTCCACGTTCAGGATTTTACCCTTCAGCGGCAGGATTGCCTGCGTGGCGCGGTCACGGCCTGTCTGAGCAGACCCACCGGCGCTGTCACCCTCCACCAGGAAGATTTCAGTGTTGGCCGGGTTCTTGTCAGAACAATCCTTCAGCTTGGAGCTGAGAAAGTTCATATCCATCGGATTTTTGCGCCGGGTCAGATCACGCGCCTTGCGGGCAGCTTCGCGCGCCAGTGCGGCTTCGACGATCTTGCCAACGATCATCCTGGCCTCATTGGGGTTTTCCTCAAACCACTCGGCCAGCTTTTCGTTCATCAGGCTTTCAACCGCCGGGCGCACCTCAGAGGACACCAGCTTGTCCTTGGTCTGGCTTGAAAACTTGGGGTCAGGCACTTTGACGGACAAAACACAGGTCAAACCTTCGCGCGCATCATCCCCGGTAAAGCTCACCTTTTCCTTTTTGGCGATACCGCTGGTCTGGGCATAATTGTTGATGGTGCGGGTGAGTGCCCCCCGAAAGCCCGCCATATGTGTCCCGCCATCGCGCTGCGGGATGTTGTTGGTGAAGGGCAGCACCGTTTCGTGATAGCTGTCGTTCCACCACATCGCCACTTCGACAACGATGTCGTCCCGCTCGCCAATGATGAAAATCGGCTCAGCCAGCATTGGGGTCTTGCTGCGGTCCAGGTATTTGACGAATTCCTTGACGCCACCATCATAATACAGCTCGGATTTAAGATGCTCGGCCGGGCGTTCATCAGTCAGTACAATCCGTACGCCCGAATTCAGGAACGCCAGTTCGCGCAGGCGCTTTTCCAGCGTTTCAAACGAGTATTCGAGGTTAGAGAATGTATCGGTTGAAGCCAGGAAACGCACCTCTGTTCCCTTGCGGCCATTTGCATCGCCGACAACCTTCAGATGTTCTGTGGTAAAGCCGCCTTCAAACCGGGCGAAATGTTCTTTGCCGTTGCGCCAGACCCGCAGCTCCAGCCAATCGCTCAACGCGTTGACCACAGACACGCCCACACCGTGCAACCCGCCCGACACCTTGTAGGAATTGCTGTCAAACTTGCCGCCGGCATGCAGCTGGGTCATGATGACTTCAGCCGCTGACACGCCTTCTTCTTCGTGCAGATCGACCGGAATACCACGGCCATTGTCACTGACAGACACCGAGGAATCGGCGTGAATTGTCACCGTCACAACGTCAGCATGGCCAGCCAGGGCTTCGTCAATGCCGTTATCGACAACCTCATACACCATATGATGCAGACCCGAGCCATCATCCGTATCCCCGATATACATGCCGGGCCGCTTGCGCACAGCTTCCAAGCCCTTGAGAACTTTGATAGAATCAGCACCATATTCTTCGGGTGATGCGGAGGGCTCGGCCATACGAAAAGTCCTTATCGTTTTTCCGATTTTATACGATTTTTCAGGGGGTTTGTCACGCGGTGACCACAAGATTTTGTGGGGCGTCGTGGTATTTATAACAAGAGGTGAAACTTGGGCTGTGACAGGCGGTCTCGTGCGTTTCACGACATCATCAACAACGGGACCTCCCATTTACATTGACGTGATCCCGGAGTGTGGGATTGACCTTTGACGAGGGGTGCCACGTTTGAGCGAAGCAATGCAAAGCACGAAGGTTTTCGCATCCCTTGTCGGGCTGTGGCACCTAGTCCAACTGTTGCAACTCCACGTCAGACGAGCCGCCCTCTTCTGTCACCACCACATGTTGCGCGCGGTCACCCAATTCAGAAAACAACTCTGCCCCGGTGCCTGTCATCCACGCCTGAGACCCAAGCGCACAAATCTCGTCATAGAGCGCCGCACGGCGATTGCTATCCAGATGGGCGGCCACCTCATCCAGCAGCAATATCGGTGGAGCGCCAAAATCACGCTTCAAGGCGCGCCCATTGGCCAGAATCAGCGAGACCAGCAATGCCTTCTGTTCCCCGGTGGAGCAATCCCTGGCAGGCACGCCTTTGGCCGCATAAACCCCGTATAGATCGGCGCGGTGCGGGCCCACCAACGTGCGCCCGGCGCTCAGATCCCGGAACCGGCTTTCTGACAGCGCCTCGCGGAAATCGGCCACACCTTCGGGCATTTCACCTTCGGTCATGCTCAGCTCCAGTTCGGCCACAGGAAATGTTGTCTCGGCCTCGGCCTGCGCCGCCTGTAGCTGTTCCAGCGCCAGTTGCCTGTTGGCGTGGATGGCGGCGCCCGCTTCGGCCATCTGGCGTTCAACGGCGACATACCAATGGCCGTCACGCACCTGATCCTTTAACAATCGATTGCGTTCGCGCATGGCCTTTTCATATGTCAGCGATACCTCAGCATGCGAGGGCACAAAACTGAGCGTCATACGGTCCAGAAACCGCCGCCGCCCATCCGCGCCTTCGATCCACAGCCGGTCCATAGCCGGGATCAGCCACAACACCCGCGCAATACGGCCCAGCGCCACCTGAGAGGCGGCTTTCTCATCTATCTTTAGCTGTCGTGCGGCCCCTGCATCAGACCAGATTTCGACCTCATGCACCTGATGCAATGAATGCAGCACGCCCTTCAGCTTCCATCCCAGCGCCTCGGGGCGGCGCACCATGTCCTGTGCTGCGCCGCGCCGCAAACCGCGGCCGGGGGAAAACAGTGATACCGCTTCCAGAATATTGGTTTTGCCCGCCCCGTTGGCCCCGTGAAT
>DFBW01000105.1:7902-15200 GCA_002366775.1 Roseovarius sp. UBA3070
CCGCCCTTCTTCTTGCTAAAAATATCCCCGCCGGAGGCTGCGACAGTCGTCACACCCGCATCGGCATGACCACATAAACGGCACTTGTGTCATTGCCTTCGCGCATCAGGGTCGGATCACCGGCCGAGTTGAACAGGAACACAGCGTTTTCGCGGTCAACCTGACTGGCAATTTCCAGCAGGTATTTGGCATTAAAGCCGATTTCCAAGCGCTCGTCATTGTACGCCACGGCCAGTTCTTCTTCGGCGGCACCGCTGTCGGGGGCGTTGACGGATAGCACAAGACGGTCCTCATCTAGTGACAGCTTCACAGCGCGTGAGCGTTCTGATGAAACAGTTGCAACCCGGTCCACGGCTTGGGCGAACTCGGCGGCGTCCACCTCCATTTTACGGGTGTTTCCCTGCGGGATGACACGGGTGTAATCGGGGAAGGTGCCGTCAATAACCTTGGATGTCAGGGTGATTTCGGGTGTGGCAAAGCGCACTTTGGTTTCAGACACGGACACAGCGATTTCCATATCGTCGTCATCCAGCAGTTTGCGCAGCTCACCCACGGTTTTGCGCGGCACGATCACGCCGGGCATTTCTTCGGCACCCGGTGGCAGATCACTGTCGACGCGGGCCAGGCGGTGGCCATCGGTGGCAACACAGCGCAGATGTTTGCCGCCATCGCCTTCGGCAACATGCATATAGACACCGTTCAGGTAATACCGGGTCTCTTCGGTTGAAATGGCGAATTTGGACTTGTCGAACAGGCGGCGCAATACGCCTGCCTTGGCCGAAAAATTGCTGGCATATTCAGACGACGCCATAACAGGGAAGTCTTCTTTGGGCAGCGTGGCGAGGTTGAAGTTGGAGCGCCCTGCTTCAACGGTTAGTCGACCGGCAGCGCTGTCATCCGTGAGCGTCACAAGCGCGCCATCGGGCAGTTTGCGCACGATTTCATGCAGGGTGACGGCAGAAACGGTTGTGGCGCCGGCCCGCTCGACCTTGGCCGCGCCCTTGTCCACCACTTCGATATCAAGGTCCGTGGCGCGAAATGAAACTTCATCGCCTTCGGCCTCGATCAGAACATTGGCAAGGATCGGAATTGTATTGCGCCGCTCGACCACCGATTGCGCCTGTGACACGGCTTTTAACAGCGTGCCGCGTTCAATACTAAATTTCATACCCTCGCTCCGTCATAGATGCCCAGCCCATGCCGGGAGGGGCAAGGTATCACCTTCCCTCTCTGGCTCAAGCGTTTTTTAACTTGTCGGCTGGAATGGCAGGGGCGTCAAGGCCACCTGCCCGTTGGCGTGCTCAGCTTTCCAGTGTTCGGCGCAGAATTTCGAGGTCTTCTGCGATCTGGGCATCCTGATTGCGCAGCTCTTCGATGCGTTTGACGCCGTGCATCACGGTCGTGTGGTCACGCCCGCCAAAACGGCGGCCAATCTCGGGCAGGGAGCGGCTTGTCATCTGTTTGCACAGATACATCGCCACCTGACGTGGGCGCGCAAAGTTGCGCAGGCGTTTAGGGCCAATCATTTCAGACAGGCGAATATTGTAATGCTCGGCCACGCGACGCTGAATTTCCTCGATCGAAATTTTGCGCTCGGATGCGCGCAGTACATCGGCCAGGCAATCCTGAGCCAGTTCCAGCGTCACCTCTTGTTTGACCAATGATGCAAAGGCAAACAGACGCGTCAAAGCGCCTTCAAGGACACGCACATTGGTGCTGATCCGGTGGGCAAGGAACTCAAGCACACCTTCGGCCATATCCAGTTCAGGATATTGCGCGCGGTGGCGGGTGACCTTGGATTGCAGGATGCCGAGGCGCAATTCATAGTCGGTAGGGTGCAAATCCACCACAAGGCCACATTGCAGGCGTGATTTGATCCGCTCTTCGAGGTTCTTGATGTCCACCGGCGCACGATCAGCCGAAATAATGATCTGTTTATTTTGGTCGACCAGCGCGTTGAAGGTGTGAAAGAACTCTTCTTGCGTGCTTTCTTTGCCCGCGATGAATTGCACATCATCCACCATCAACACATCCACCGAGCGGAACATCTGTTTGAAGTCCATCATACGACGGTCGCGCAGGGCCTGAACGAAACGGTACATGAATTGCTCTGCCGACAGGTAGACCACATTCAATTCGGGGCGGTTGTGTTGCAGATCCCAGGCGATGGCGTGCATCAGGTGTGTCTTGCCCAGGCCAACACCGCCATAAAGGAAGAGCGGGTTAAACGTAACGGGGCCACCCTCGGCCACGCGTTTGGCAGCGGCATGGGCCAGCTCGTTTGGCTTGCCAACCACAAAGCTCTCAAACTTGAAACGTTCGTCCAGCGGGGCGGTGGGAATCAGAAATTCATCATCCGCGCGGGTTTGTGCGGTTGTTTGTGCAGTCGAATGGGTTGGCTTTGTCGCGTTCTTGGGTTGCGCGGGTTTGCGTGCAGCGTTGGCTGGCACCTTGAACTGAACACGACGCACATCAGGGGCCATCAGATTGACTTGATACAAGATCCGTTCGCCAAAATTCTGAGATACATAGTTGCCAATGAAACTGGTCGGCACATGAAACAAAGCGATGCCATCACCAACGCCCGAATACTCAAGTGGCTCAATCCAATTTTTGAAGTTACTCGCCCCGACGGATTTCAAAAGCTCTTCTTTAAGCTCTTCCCAATCTGTTTTTGTCATTACACCCAATTCCACAACTCTATCTACTTTTTGTCCGTCTGACGCCAATTGGCGTCGCCCCTTCAAGCGCTCACGGGAAGGAAGAACAAAATACCGTGGTGCCCTGCCAATCGTCAGCAGAGCCGGTGGTTCATTTCAATCTTTAGTGTACACAACGAGCAACGAAATCTTCATCCCAACGCCATTCCCAATGACGAGCGCGGTCGATCTTATTGTCGTGTGCATACCTGTAGAACATAGCAAATTTAATGCATCCTGAGACCAGTCACGCAGCGTGATGTGGCCAATCTCAAGCGCCTCTGCCTGTCCCCCCAAGCGTGAATCGCACCCCAAAACTAACAAGCTGTCAGTGGCCATTTCAACCTATCTTCGCGCTTGACACATCGATTGATCAAAAAGAATCTGTTGAGCCAATTTTTCAGCATATCCAAAGAAAAAAGGCGCCCCGAAAGAGCGCCTTTTTCTATCAACGAGTTAACGTGGATTCTTTAACCCAGAGCTTTGACCCGAGCCGACAGGCGCGACATTTTCCGCGAAGCCGTGTTTTTGTGGTAAACGCCTTTGGTGACGCCGCGCATCATCTCGGGCTGAGCGGCACGCAATGCTGACGCTGCGTCATCTTTGTTGCCAGAGGCGATCGCCTCTTCCACTTTGCGAAGGTGTGTGCGGATGCGCGAACGACGCGCCTTGTTCACGGCAAGACGACGCTCGTTCTGACGGGCGCGTTTTTTGGACTGAGGCGTATTGGCCATTTTGAATCAACCTTTGTTTCGGGTTCTACTGTTTCATTATGCACGTCAGCAAACCCAAACCGGACTTGGCATCAACCGGGGTGATTCTGGCCAGAGCGGGCCGCACGCGCATGTATTGCCGCCGCATATACCCAAGTTTGGGTTGTTTGCAAAGGGCCTTTTGAACCTTGTGGAAAAACACAGCCACGGCAGATCACACGCACCACCTCTATAGCGTCTGCTTGCCGATGAAGGACGGGGCATATTCCTGATCAAACCGGGGCTGGGCGTGGAACCAGACCGGGGCCGGTTAGGCGGCCCGATTGCCCAGATCAGTGCAAGGGGTGCGCATGTATTGCGCACCCTTCGATTATTTATCCCGGAACTGCGGCTCGCGTTTTTCGATGAAGGCGGCCATGCCTTCTTTTTGATCTTGCGTTGCAAACAACGAATGAAACACGCGGCGTTCGAACAACAGGCCCTCGGAAAGGGTTGTCTCATAGGACCGGTTCACTGATTCCTTGACGGCCATGGCGGTGATCATGGATTTCTCGGCAATCTTTTGTGCCGCGCCCATTGTCTCTTCCATCAGCTTCTTGCCCGGCACTACGCGAGATACGAGGCCCGAGCGTTCCGCCTCTTGGGCATCCATGAAACGGCCTGTCAGGTTCATATCCATAGCTTTGGATTTGCCGACAAAGCGCGTTAACCGCTGCGAGCCGCCCATGCCAGCCATCACACCCAGGTTGATTTCGGGTTGCCCGAATTTGGCGGTGTCCGAGCAGATGATGAAATCACACATCATCGCCAATTCGCAGCCCCCCCCAAGGGCATACCCTGAAACGGCCGCAATGACGGGCTTGCGAATGCGCGTGATAGCATTGGGTTCATCGGCAAAAAGATCACCCAGAAATGCCTCAACGAAATTTTTCTCGCTCATCATCTTGATGTCGGCACCGGCCGCAAAGGCCTTGTCCGATCCGGTCAGGACGATGCAGCGCACCTTTTCATTTTCTTGTGCCTCACCCATGGCCGCCGCCAGCTCTTTCAAAAGCTGGTCATTGAGTGCGTTCATCGCATCAGGACGGTTAAGGGTGATGAGGGCGACGTGGTCTTCTACTTCGACGATGATCGTCTCAAAAGCCATTGGTCTGCTTTCGGTTGTTGCTGTTCGAGGGAAAGGAATAGCACTGTGGACGGGCTGTTCAACCTATCTTTGGCACTTGACACAGTAGAAACTCGACCGACCCGACTGCACCATGCGCTCAACAACCCCGGTGCAGCCCTCGTGTCGGCAGGCCTCGCCTTCACGGTCGTAAACATCAAAACGGTGTTGGAAATATCCAAGCTCACCATCAGCTTGGCGGAAATCCTTGAGGGAAGAACCCCCGGCTTCAATGGCCTCGGCCAGCACCTCCCGAATGATCGGAACAAGGGCATGAACACGGGGCGCGGAAATCTGTCCAGCACGGCGTTTTGGGCTTATGCGGGCGCGAAACAACGCCTCACACACATAGATATTGCCCAGCCCTGCAACGATTCGTTGATCCAGGAGGGCTGATTTGATGGGAGTGTTTTTGGATTTCAGCGCCGCGGCCAGATAGGCCTCATTAAAGGCATTGCCCAAGGGTTCGGGGCCAAGTTTTGCCAGCAGGGGATGAGCCTCAGCAGTGGCGGTGTCCATCAGGTCCATCGCGCCAAACCGGCGGGGGTCATTGAAGGTGATCCGCGCGCCATTGGCCATGTGCAATACAACATGGTCATGTTTTTGCGGTGCAGGATGATCATGCGCGAACGCCCCCAACGGATCCCCTGAGATAAGCATACTGCCCGACATGCCAAGGTGGATCAGCAATGTTTCATCTGAGCTGAGGTCGGCCAGAATATACTTGGAACGGCGGCGCAATTGCAGCACCGTTTTACCTGTCAGCCGCTCGGCCATGCGCTCAGGAAAAGGCCAACGCAGGTCAGGGCGGTTGATATCTGCCTGAACAATCACCTGACCCTGCATCGCGGGGGTCAGGCCACGGCGGACGGTTTCAACTTCGGGAAGTTCAGGCATGGGACAGCACCGTGTGAGACGACAGACCAATCGAGCATATGCGAGCCGCCTTGGAATCGCCAGCCGGGGAGTGACGCATAGTGTCAGCGGAATTGGCCGACGTATGTACCGCCGTACCGCCTACCTAAGAAGACATGTCATATTTTACATGTTTTCTATGCAGGGTATGGAATGGATCATACCATAGCACTCACCATCGGGGGCCTTCCAACCAATTTGATGGCCCCAGCGATCACAACGTCAAAATGGTCACATTGTATTCGTCGGGTACAAGTCTATAACAACATTCGGAATTCACACGGGTTTACCAATGAACGAGAAAACCACCCATTTCGGATTTGAGACCGTGCCCGAGGCCGAAAAAGCCGGGCGGGTACAGGGCGTGTTTGGCAGTGTGGCGTCAAAATATGACGTGATGAATGATGCCATGTCGATGGGAATTCACCGTATCTGGAAAGATGCGATGATGGATTGGCTGGCGCCGCGCGCTGGGCAAAAACTGTTGGATGTCGCGGGCGGGACCGGTGACATTTCATTCCGGTTTTTGAAGCGGGCTGGATCAGGCCATGCCACGGTGCTGGATCTGACCGAACCGATGCTGGTTGAGGGCCGCAAACGGGCCGAGGCAGATCAGATGGCCGACAGTCTCGATTGGATTGTTGGTGATGCAATGGCGCTGCCGTTTGAGGACAACACATTTGATGTCTACACGATCAGCTTTGGCATTCGCAATGTGACGCAGCCCCAGGAGGCCCTGAATGAGGCGTTTCGCGTGCTGAAACCCGGCGGACGGCTGATGGTGCTTGAGTTCTCCCAAATCCCGAATGAGTTGATGCAGAAAGCCTATGACCTGTATAGTTTCAACATCATTCCACGGATGGGACAGGCGATTGCCGGTGATCGTGACAGCTATCAGTACCTTGTTGAATCTATTCGACAATTCCCAGATCAAGAGACGTTTTTGGACATGGTCAAAAGGGCCGGTTTTGAGAACGCGAAGTATCGCAACCTGACCATGGGTGTTGCCTGTCTGCATTCGGGTTGGAAGATCTAAGCGATGCGCGGGCCACATAATATTTTGCGCCTCATCCGTACAGGCGCCACTTTAGAACGCACTGGCGCAATGGGGCTTATCCTTGATGCGATGGATGCCCCGCCATTGGTGCGCGGCACGCTGCGGTTTCTGGCTTGGCCGTTTCAATGGCTGGGCTATCGCGGTGATCGCAGCCAACCGCCAGCCCTGCGCGCATTGACGGCACTTGGCCCGGCTTACATCAAGTTCGGTCAGGTCCTGTCCACGCGCCCTGATCTGGTGGGGGGTGGCCTGGCCACCGAACTGCGGATTTTGCAGGATAAATTGCCGCCCTTTCCGGTGAATGTGGCCAAAGACAGCATCGCGCGTGAGCTGGGCGATACGGTCGAAAATCTGTTCACAGATTTCAGCGAGCCGGTGGCCGCGGCCTCCATCGCGCAGGTGCACAAGGCAAAGCTGCGTGAAACTGGCGAAGACGTGGCCGTAAAGGTCTTGCGGCCCGGGATCGAAAAGGCATTTCGCAAGGACATAGATGCCTTCTATTTTGCGGCGCGGGTGATCGAGCTTCTGTCACCCTCCTCGCGCAGACTGAGGCCCACAGATGTGATTACACATTTTGAGGGTGTGGTGCTGGGTGAATTGGATTTGCGGCTTGAGGCCTCCTCGGCCAGCGAATTTGCCGCCAATACAAGCGAAGACTCCGGCTTTCAGCTGCCTGATATCAAGTGGAACGCCTCGGGGCGCCGGGTGATGACCATGGGCTGGGCCGATGGCGTGGCCATGGGTGACAA
>DFBW01000073.1:0-12466 GCA_002366775.1 Roseovarius sp. UBA3070
CGACCACCCAATTGCACCTCGGCGACACCTTCGGCATCAATTGTGTTCAGCGCATCCCCGAAATTATGGGTTACATGGCCCGGATCAAAGGGCGCACCGATGGTGACAACGGCTTTGACGCTCTCAATTTGGCGCGCAGCCCCCAGCACAGCAGCCCCGCCCAGCGAATGGCCAATCAGCAGGCTGGGTGGCTTGCCTTGTGCATCGAGCGCCTCGGCAGCCAGTACCAAGTCACGAATGTTGGAGGTGAATGAGGTGTTCTCAAACTCGCCCCCGGAATGGCCCAGGCCCGTGAAATCAAACCGCAACACGGCAATGCCAGCCCCTGCCAAACGCGCGGATATGCGCCGCGCGGCAGGAATATCCTTGGAACAGGTAAAGCAATGGGCGAACAGCGCGGTGGCCAAATGTGGCCCATCTGGCATGTCCAGACGCGCCGCCAACTCCGAGCCATCGTGCCCCGTGAAGGAAAATCGTGTGGTTGGCATGCTCGCTCCTTTGTTCCGTTTGACAACAAGCTAGGGGCTAGGGAAGGGCACCGCCAGAGGTGTAACACAGACGTCACGCGATGGTGAAAACACCGAAGGTTATTGGGTTTATCACCCGGCTGGGTATGATTGGCCTCGCTGTAATGCAGGCAGCGGGGGTTTTGTCGCCCACTCCGGAATGCACAACGAGCATGGGACAGATACATTCAAAATGAATAGTTTTTGAACTGCTTTCGATGTATTTTCATGGGCGACAGACGGGGTGTTGTTAACCTTTGACCGGCGATTATCCCCTGCGCGTCAGACGTGGGTAAGATATGCATCTTCGGCTAAAATCCATTCAAGAGGTCAGGTTATTTACACTGACGATTACCGTTCTTGTGATGTTTGGTACTGTACTCTTGCATAGGCTGATCTTGCCTGCCGAGTTGGTCCAAGTGATGCGTGTGCCGGGGGTGATCATGGCGGCGATGCTTGCATCTCCTACCGCATACTTTGTTGGCCTAAAACTTCTTGACGTGCATATGCTGACAGCCCGGCTTGAACATGTCGTAGACTATGACATGCTGACCGGGGTCAACACGCGAACAAGCTTTTACAAGAAGATTGAAGGCCAGTTAACCGCACCCCTTGCGGTAATTGTTGCCGACATCGACTATTTCAAAAACATCAATGACAAATATGGCCATCAATCAGGCGATCTTGCGCTCAAACAATTCACCTCTTCGCTTGTGCGCAATTGCCGGGAGGACGACATTGTCGCCCGCTTCGGTGGGGAGGAGTTTGTTATTCTGTTGCAGAATGCAGGTCTGAAAGAAGGGGTCGCTGCGGCCAACCGTCTGTGCCAGCGTATCCGTGAAAAACCACTGGAACTGAAAGGCAAGCAGGTGCAGATCACCGCCAGTTTTGGGGTGACGCAGCTGGAGGATATTGCCGATGTGGATGGGGCGATCAATCAGGCAGATCTTGCGGTATACCGCGCCAAACAATCCGGGCGCGACCGGGTGTGCGCCTTTGATCCAAAGCTGGATATCGCGCCAACGCCAGTGGTGGCCGCAGCGCAAGCAAACACCTACCCCCGTCCCATCAGCGCATCATCAAACGGATAGGATGTCAGGTTTTCATAACCGTCCTCAGTGATCAGCACCTGATCTTCCAACTTGATGGAAAACGCGCCACCCTCTTCACCGACCAGGGCTTCGACACATAACACCATGCCCGGCTCCAGCGCATAGTCAAACGCGCCAGCCACGGCATTATCGGGATAAGATACCAGCGGCCATTCATCACACAGCCCCACGCCATGCATTAGGCAGCCATATTTCAGCGCCTGATATTTGTCGTCCAATCGGTGGCTTTGCTCAATCAGCTCAGGGATCATCAGGCCGGGTTTCAACACGTTCATGTTGGTGGTGATATGCGCGTGGGCATGTTGCATGGCATAGACCATCTCGGCGGGCGGGGCCTCATCGCCAATCCACCAACTGCGTGAAATATCAACGCAGATGCCATAACTGCCCACCAGATCTGTGTCGAAGGATATGATCTCGTTGTTCTGGGTGACCCTTGGCCCACATTCCTGAAACCAAGGGTTGGTGCGCTGGCCCGAGGTTAACAGGCGTGTTTCAATCCATTCGCCACCACGTTTGATATTTTCTGCATGTAGCACCGCCCAGATATCATCTTCGCTCACGCCCCCTGCTGGCACGTTTGCGCGCGCGAAATCTTCCATCGCTTTGACAGAGGTCTCGCAGGCATGACTGGCACAACGCATCGCCAGAATTTCATCAGGGCCTTTGATTGAGCGGCTCTTTTCGGTGACCTCCTCACCGTCCATAATCTCAAAGCCCTGCGCCTCAAGCGCGCGAAGCCCGTGCAGCATGATCTTATCCACCGCGAGGCGCGTGTTGCCGGGGGCATGTTCGTGCAACATCACGCGCACCTCATTGGAAAACACGTCAGCCGCCGCATCAATCTTATCGCCGCGATCAAAGTAAAAGAAATCCGCGCCCGAGCGTTGCTCGCGCACCAAGGGATTGAACTTGGTCAGGAAGGGCGAGTTCTTGTAATCCCAGATCACCATATAGCCATCTGCGCACAAGAGCAGCGCCCGAAACGGATTGTGGGTGTTCCAAAGCTGCATATTGGTGCTGTCGGTGGCATAGCGGATGTTGAGCGGGTCGAACATCAACAATCCCGCATAGCCACGATCCACGATATGCCGGGTCAGCCGCGTCCAGCGGTAGTCGCGCATCGCGGGCAAATCTGGCAATGTCAGCCCCGCTTCTTCCCATTCCCGATAGGCCAGTTGTGTTGGCCCGATCTCGACCCGGTCATTGTCGTTGGGGGTATTATCCCCCAGCATCGCGCTCTTGTTGGGGTCAATCTTGCGGGCATCGCGGTAATGGGTGGTCATGGCTGGCCTCCTTTGGCTATGTCCATCGTCCTGCCGCGGTGACTGCCATGCTTGCCATTTAGCGACGTGAAACGCCGCTTTCATTGTATGGCGCGCGCGCTATTTCGGGGCCGCCCATTGCTTGGGTCAACCCGCCTCCGGTGTTTTTGCGGGCAGGTCGCAATCCGGCAATGCCAGGGCGTTTCTATATTTGCGCTGCGTGCTCAAGCGCCCTATACATTCCCCAACGATGCCCGGATTCGGGCCGGAAAGATGTGCAGCCAGGCCGCTGACCCATACCGGGGGTGACCGCTGCAATCGTCAGGTGCCAGATACGGCGCCCAACCATGCTTTTCCGGTTCAGATTTGGGCAAGACCACCACAAACAGGGGCTTGTTATGATACGTTTTCTGATCCTTTCGGGTGCTGCGATGTTTGCCACATCTGCCACTGCGCATACTGGCCATTTGGCCGAAGCGGCGGGCCATGGTCACTGGCTAGGCGCGGCCGCTATCGGGGCGGCCATCGCGATTGGGCTTTGGGCGGCTACAAAGGGCCGCAAGGAGGCTGACTCCACAGATGAGGTTGAAGCCCCCAACCCAGACGACGTGCAAGAGGCCTGAACACATGTCAAAAATTGGCGTCATGATCTGTGGCCACGGCTCGCGTTCGCAATCAGCAGTGGATGAATTCGCCACCTTGGCGCAAAAGCTGCCTCCGCTTCTGCCCCCTGACTGGGAAACGGAATATGGTTACCTCGAATTTGCCAACCCGGTGATCCGTGATGGGCTGGACAAGCTGCGCGCCAAAGGTTGTGACAAAATCCTTGCTGTGCCGGGCATGTTGTTTGCGGCCATGCATTCCAAGAATGACATTCCAACGGTGCTGAACACCTATGCCATCAAGCACGGGGTCGACGTGTCCTATGGTCGCGAGTTGGGGGTTGATCCCAAGATGATCGCCGCCGCCGGAGATCGTATCGGGCAAGCCATCGACGCCGCCAATGCCGAACATGGCACTGTGGATCTGCATGACACCTGCCTTGTGGTCATCGGGCGCGGCGCATCTGACCCGGATGCCAATGGCAACGTCTCAAAAGTCGCTCGACTGCTGCAAGAGGGTATGGGCTTTGGCTGGTGTGAAGTGGGCTATTCGGGCGTGACTTTCCCGCTGGTAGAACCCTGCCTGCAACATGTGGTGAAACTGGGATACAAACGCGTTGTTGTTTTCCCCTACTTTTTGTTCTCGGGCATCCTGATTGATCGCATCTATGGCTTCACCGATCAGGTTGCGGTTGAAAATCCAGGGCTGCAATTCGTCAAAGCCGACTATCTGGGTGACCACCCGCAAGTGCTGGCCACCTTCGCCGAGAGGATCACCGAACAGATGGCTGAAACGCCTCCACCTAATTGCGGCACTTGCGCGTATCGTACGCAGGTTTTGGCAATAGATGGAGGTGAAATGCGCGAGATTTCTGCCGCCGAGCGGGCCAGCCACCCAGCATTTGGATCAGCCCCCCCCCCCACATGCATTATGTGCAAATACCGCACCCAAGTGCTGGGGTTTGAGGCCGAAGTGGGCGCGGTGCAAGAAAGCCACCACCATCATGTGGAAGGTCAGGGCGCCTCAGCCCCCGGCTCCAATGTCGAAGACTGCAAACTGTGTGATACATTCTGCACGGGTATGTGCCGGTTGGAAATGCAAGACCATCACCACGATCACCATCACCACCACGATCATGGCCATTCACACGAACACACGCACGCACATGACGACCACCACCACCACCATCACCACGCGCAATACCCCCATGCCAACCATCCGCATGGCCCCGAGAGCGCGCGCAAATCCAGCGCGTAACCCACCCATCTTCTTGCCATAAATATCCCCGCCGGAGGCACCGACCCGCCTCAAAACCAAAGGTTACCGATTGCGCCCCTACGAGAAAAACCCCTCGGCCATATACGCCGAAAGCTTCGCCACGGTCCGCCGAGAAGCGCGTCTTGATCGCTTTCCAGCGGGGCTGGATGCCTTGGCCATCCGGCTGATCCACGCGTGTGGCATGGTCGAAGTGGCGGATCGTTTGGTGTTTTCCGAAGCGGCCTATGCAGCAGGCCATGCGGCACTGAAATCCGGCGCGCCGGTGCTGTGTGATTGCGAAATGGTGGGGGCGGGTATCATTCGGCGATATCTGCCTGCAGATAATCAGGTGATCATCACCCTGAATGACCCTAAAACCCCGCAAATTGCGGCCGGTATTGGCAACACCCGTTCCGCCGCCGCGGTCGAGCTTTGGGCCGATCATCTTGAAGGTGGCGTTGTGGCGATTGGCAATGCCCCCACGGCGCTTTTTCATTTGCTGGACCTTCTCGATCAGGGCGCGCCCAAACCGGCTGTGATCCTTGGCTTTCCGGTAGGTTTTGTTGGTGCTGCCGAAAGCAAAGCCGAACTGGCGGCCAATCCGCGCGGATGCGAATATGTCGCCCTTCGCGGGCGGCGTGGCGGATCGGCCATTGCCTCGGCGGCTGTCAACGCATTGGCTGCCGGATTGCCGGAGGTTGCTACATGAGCGCGCATTTTTTCGTGAAAAAAATGGATCAAAAAATTACTAAAATTTTTTGGGGTCCGGCGTGAGAGCGCCCTGGCTGCACATTGTTGGCATTGGCGAAGATGGCATGGAGGGCCTGTTGCCTGCCACGCGCGCTGTGGTTGAGGCCGCAGACGTGATCATCGGCGGCGATCGCCATCACCAGCTTTCGGGCTCGATCAACGCCGAGCGTCTGGCCTGGCCGTCGCCCTTTGATGCCTTGATTGAACAACTGCATTCGCTGAAAGGTCGCCGTGTTGTGGTATTGGCCACGGGCGATCCTTTGTGGTTCTCGGTGGGGGCCCGCATTGGGCGTTCGATTGAGCCCTCCCAGATCACTTATCATCCGCAATTGTCAGCGTTCCAGCTTGCCTCGGCCCGCATGGGGTGGAGCATGGCGGATGTGGAAACGCTTACCGTTCATGGCCGCCCGGTTGAGCAGATGATCGCCTTTATTCAACCTGACGTGCGGTTGTTGATCCTCACCACGGGCGCACAAACCCCAGCCCAGATTGCACAGTTCCTGACGGAACGCGGATTTGGCCAGTCCAAACTAACGGTTTTGGCTGCGATGGGTGGCTCTGATGAGGCACGTTTTGATGGCGTGGCGCACAGCTGGACACACCAGGTGCCGACGTTCAACACGCTCGCGGTGGAATGTATCGCCGCATCTGATGCGGCTTTGTTGCCGCGTGTGCCGGGGTTGGCGGATGATTTGTTCCAACACGATGGCACCATGACCAAGCAAGAGGTGCGCGCCGCCACCTTGGCCAAGCTGATGCCGATGCGTGGCGCGTTACTTTGGGATATTGGCTCGGGCTGCGGGTCGGTCGCGGTGGAATGGATGCGTGCGGCACGTTATTCCCGCGCGATTGGGATTGAGCCGCGCGCGGATCGTCGCGCCTTTGCTGCGGCCAACGCGTTGGCGTTGGGCGTGCCGAAACTGGAGTTGATTGATGGGCAGGTGCCTGCGGCCTTGGCTGGTCTGGAGGCACCCGATGCAGTGTTCATTGGTGGTGGCCTCAGCCATGAGACATTTACGGCCGCCTGGGCCGCATTGCGCCCTTTGGGTCGGCTGGTGTGCAACGCGGTGACGCTGGAAAGCGAAGCCTTGCTTTTGGATATGCACAAAGAACATGGCGGGCAATTGGTGAAGCTGTCGATCAACCGGGCCGAGCCGATCGGCGGGTTGACCGGCTGGAAACCCCTGATGCCCGTGACGCAGTGGAGTTTGGTGAAACGATGATGCAGGACTGCACGAAATGAGCGGCAAGTTGATTGGCGTGGGGGTGGGGCCGGGTGATCCTGAGTTGATGACGCTCAAGGCCCACCGCCTGATAGCTGCGGCCAAAGTGGTGGCTTATCCGGCGCTGGCGGGAACTGAAAGTTTCGCGCGCGCGATTGCAGCGGATGCCATTGCGCCGGGGTGCCATGAGATCGTGATGAACGTGCCCATGACACCCGCGCGTGAGCCTGCACAATCGGCCTATGACGATGGTGCTGCCAAAATCGCAACCGAACTGGATGCGGGCCGTGATGTGGTGTGCCTTTGCGAGGGCGACCCGTTTTTTTATGGCTCTTTCATGTATCTTTATGCGCGGCTTAAGGGGCGGTTTGAGGTTGAGGTGGTGCCAGGTGTGACCTCAATCACCACCTGTGCTGCACGCGCAGGCATGCCGCTGGCGGCCCGCAATGAACGGCTGACAGTGTTGCCCGGCCCCTTGCCCGAGGATGAGCTGCGCGCGCGTATCGAGGGTGCCGAAAGCGTGGCCATCATGAAAGTGGGCCGCCACCTGAGCAAAATCCGCGCCGTGATTGATGCGCTGGGGCTAACCGCACAGGCCATGTATATCGAGCGCGCAAGCCTTGCCGATGAAGTGGTGCTGCCCTTGTCGGATGCCCCTGAAAAGGCACCGTATTTTTCAATGATCCTGCTAACAAAAGGGGCCGATCCATGGCTGTAACTCCGGTTGTACTGGCGCTGTCGCGCTCGGGTGAGGCCACGGCCCACCGTGTGGCAAAGCTGATTGGCGCTAAGGTGCATGGCAGGGCCGATAGGGTGGATGCGGCCGATGCCTTTTTCCCCAATGCGCTGGATCATGCGCGCGATCTGTTTGCAGCGGGGGTGCCGGTTGTTGGCGTCTGTGCCTCAGGTATTCTGATCCGGGCCGTCGCGCCCTTGCTGGCGGATAAAACGAGCGAACCACCTGTGGTGTCGGTCTCGGATGACGGCTCTGTCGTGGTGCCATTGCTAGGCGGGCATCGCGGTGCCAACCGGTTGGCGGCACAAATTGCCCAAGGGTTGGGGGCAACTGCCGCTGTCACCACGGCGGGTGATGTCGCCACGGGTGTGGCGCTGGATGCGCCGCCTGCGGGCTATCGGTTGATGAACCCCGAACACGCCAAATCCGCTATGGCCACGATGCTGGCAGGTGGCGGTGTGCGTGTCACCGGTGAAAACATCTTTGACATCGCAGACACTGGCGGCGCGGTTGAATTGCACATTGGCGACGCGCCCATGCAAGGGGGCGATGAGCGGTTGATCTATCATCCACAACGCTTTGCGCTTGGCGTGGGATGTGCCCGCAATGCCGACCCGGAAGATCTGTGGTCGTTGGTGCAAGATACGTTGAAGGCCGCGAATATTGCACCCGGTGCGATTGCCTGTGTCGCGTCGATTGACCTCAAGGCCGATGAGCGCGCGATGAATATTCTGGCGGCCCGATTGGGCGTGCCATTCCGGCTGTTTAACGCCGAAGAATTGGAAGCACAGGCCAGTCGGCTGGCAAACCCATCAGATGTGGTTTTTGCCGAGGTCGGATGTCACGGCGTTTCTGAAGGCGCGGCATTGGCCTGTGGCGGAGATTTGGTGGTCGAAAAACACAAGAACGCCACCGCCACTTGTGCTTTGACGCGCTCTGATGCGCCGATCACCAAAATGCCGGGCCGTGCCCGAGGCCGATTGTCTGTCGTGGGCATCGGACCGGGGCAGGCCAGTTGGCGCACACCTGAGGTGTCGCGTTTGGTGGCCGAGGCCGAAGAACTGGTGGGCTATGGCCTCTATATTGATTTGCTGGGGCCGTTGGCCGTTGGAAAAACCCGCTCGGATTTCCCGCTGGGCGGCGAGGAGGCACGCTGCCGCTATGCGCTGGAACAGGCGGCTCTGGGCAAGAACGTCGCGCTGGTCTGTTCGGGGGATGCGGGCATTTACGCCATGGGGGCGCTGGTGTTTGAGCTTCTGGACCGCGGCCCGCATGAACAAGGCGTGTCAGACGCGGCCCACCGGGTCGAGGTTGTTTGCTCACCTGGTGTGTCGGCATTGCAGGGCGCGGCGGCGCGTGCGGGCGCTCCATTGGGGCATGATTTTTGCACGATTAGCTTGTCAGATCTGCTAACCCCGCGTGATGATATTATCCGACGGCTGCATGCGGCGGCGGAAGGGGATTTTGTGATCGCCTTCTACAATCCGGTGTCCAAAACCCGCCGGACTTTGCTGGCCGAGGCGCGTGACATTCTGTTGCAACATCGACCTGTAGATACGCCGGTCATGCTGGCTTCAAATTTGGGCCGACCCGAGGAAGATGTGCGCTATCGTCGGCTGGATCAGTTGGAAGTGGACGAAGTAGACATGCTGACCGTTGTGCTGGTGGGATCCAGCAACTCGCGGCTGGCAGAATTGGGCGAAGGCCCGCGCATGTTCACACCGCGTGGCTATGCCCGCAAAATTGATGGTGATCTGGCAAAAGGTCACGGTTGACGGTTGGCGCTGTTTGCCTTTGGCAAAAACGCCCCACCCGCCATCCCGTAAGGAGTTGAAATAATGACAGTTTATTTTATTGGAGCAGGCCCCGGAGATCCGGAGCTATTGACCAAAAAAGCCGAACGGGTGATCGGTGAATGCCCGGTGTGTCTTTATGCCGGATCCTTGGTGCCGCCTGAGGTGGTATCCTGCGCGCCTGCACATGCGCGCGTGTTGGACACCGCCCCGATGACATTGGACGACACCCACGAAGAGATTGTAGCCGCCCATGCCAAAGGCCAGAATGTGGCGCGTGTGCATTCCGGTGATCCATCGCTTTATGGTGCCATTGCCGAGCAAATCCGGCGATTGCGCGCTGAGGGGATTGAGTATGAAATCATCCCCGGTGTGCCCGCTTATGCTGCTGCAGCGGCTGCTTTGGGGCAGGAATTGACTATCCCGGAGGTCGGCCAGTCTATTGTCCTGACTCGTGTGTCGATGAAATCCACCTCAATGCCCGAACATGAGACGCTGGAAAACTTTGCGCGCACCCGCACGACGCTGGCGATCCATCTGGGCGTGCGTAATCTGCGTGAGATTGAGCGCCAGTTGACGCCTTATTATGGGGCGGATTGCCCTGTGGTGGTCGCCTACCGTGTGGGGTGGCCGGATCAGCTGTTTATCCGCGGCACACTGAGTGACATTCAAAAGAAAGTGCGCGCTGAGAAACTGACTCGTACAGCGCTGATTCTGGTGGGGCCTGTGCTGGGAGAGGTCACGGATTTCAAGGATAGCGCCCTCTATGATCCCGAAATACCACATGTTTTGCGGCCAATTGCGACAGTTGCCAACTAATTCACGAAAAAATGGAAATTTAACGTGACCGTCATGTTTTACTGCGACACTCTGGGCACAAACGTGCTGGGGAGCGTGCAATGACAACCTATTTACCGCCAGATGTGCAAGCGGGCCTTGATGCTGCGCGTCGCCTTGCGCGCAAAGCGTCGAGTCGTCTTCGGATCGAAGTGGGTGATGACGTTTACCATGTACTGCGGGCATGGGACGATGGATTTGCGCTGGATGCAGAAACCACACCACAATTGCGCGGCCGGGTTGCGCTTTATGATGGAACGCGGCTTTTGTCACATGGGCTGATTATCGCATCTGAGGAAGATGGCGGCGAATTGCGGTTTGAATTTAAACGCCTGACAGAGGCTCATGAAGAGCAACCGCTGGATTTCTACCGTGCGCCCGATGCGCCTGTGGCGCTATTGGGGCCAGCAATACATCACTGAAGGTCAGAAAATGCGTTTTGCAGGCGCGCGACAGCCTCTTGAAGCTGGGCCTTTGACGTGGCGATGTTGAAGCGTAAATAGAATTCACCTCCGCTGCCAAAATCAGCGCCGATGCTGGGGGCAATGCGCGCATCCCCTTTCACGCGGCGAATGACCTCATCCATGTCCATTCCGGTATTGGCAAACCCAACCCAGGCCAAATAGGTGGATTGCATTGGCATCGCACTGAGCCCAGGGATTTGCGCCATACCATCCAGGAAAATCTGCCGATTGGTATCGAGATAACCGGTCAGGGCGTCCACCCATTGTGCCCCGCGCGGGGAATAGGCCGCTTCGCTCAGAACACATCCCAACAGGTTCGGGCTGAGGTCAATTCCGCGGACCGCACCGGCAAATGGTTTGCGCAGCGTTTCATCGGGAATCGTCACGACGCCCAGCCGCGCGCCGGCGATGTTGAAGGTCTTTGACGCCGAGGTCATCATCACCAGCCGGTCCATGATTTCGGGTGCGGCGACAGGAAGGGGCGTGTGGGTGAAGCCGGGCAAGACCAGATCGTGATGTATTTCGTCCGAAATCAGCAACAGATCATGGCGTACGCAGAAATCCGCCAGCGCGCGCAGCTCGTCGCGGGTCCATACCCGACCTGCCGGGTTGTGAGGCGAGCAGAACAGCACCACTTTTTCACGGCCCGTCAAAGAGGCCTCCAGCGCCGCAAGATCCATGCGGTAGATGCCATTGTCGATGACAAGTGGGCTTTCCTTTACCACACGGCCTGTCTTGTTAATCTTGACGGTAAATTCATGGTAGACCGGAGTGAAAATAATCACCTCATCGCCCGGATCAGTATATGTATGCAGGCAAATGGCGATGCCGTTGCCAAGCCCCCCCGTCGAGGTCATCGCCTCTGGGTCCGCATCCCAGCCATGCCGGTTTTTCATCCACCAACTGACAGCCTCTTTCATGGATTGCTCGCCGGTGAAATACCCGTAATTCGCCTTTTCAATCAGCCCCTGCACTGCGTCCTGCAAAAAGTCAGCGGCACGGAAATCCATATCGGCCACCCACATTGCAATGGCGTCAGGCGCGGTGACGCCCGTTGCAGCGGCCATGCCGTCCCATTTGGCAGAGTTGGTATTGCGGCGGTCGATGGTCTCGTCAAAATTCATGGGCTGGCCTCTTTGCATGTTGTCGGCAAGCTATCCGAATGCGCGCGGGGCGCAAGAGCCGTTGCAGAATGCGTTCGGCTGGCCTAAATGAAATGCCATGAAACGCTCGATCCTCATTCACCCTGATCCGCGCCTTAAAAAGGTTTGCGCCCCTGTGCCGGATTTGTCTGATGCCCTGCGCAAGCTGGCTGATGATATGTTGGAAACCATGTATGACGCGCCGGGCATTGGGCTGGCCGCGCCACAGATCGGTGTGCTGGACAGGCTGATCGTGATGGATTGTGTCAAAGAAGACGGGGTCGAGGCGAAACCGATGGTGTTGTTCAACCCCGAGATCGTGGCCTCATCAGACGATCTGAACGTCTATGAGGAAGGCTGTTTGTCGATCCCCGAGCAATATGCCGACGTGACCCGCCCGAGCGAAGTGGACGTGCGCTGGATGGATCGTGACGGCAATGCTCAGCAGCAGACCTTTGACGGGCTTTGGGCCACCTGTGTGCAGCACGAGATTGACCACCTGAATGGCAAATTATTCATTGATTATCTTGGCCCGATGAAGCGTCAGATGATCACGCGCCGGATGCAAAAACTGAAACGCGAACAGGCGCGGGCCTGAGCCGGTGACAGCACGGCGTTGTTTACCCTGGCCCGACAAACACCTGCGCACGGCCGCGGCATCCGTCACGGCGATCACAGATGACATACGCGCAATCTGGGCGGATATGATCGACACGATGGAGGCGATGCCGGGTGTCGGATTGGCGGCCAATCAGATCGGTGTGTTGCAGCGATTGGC
>DFBW01000073.1:12524-12996 GCA_002366775.1 Roseovarius sp. UBA3070
ATCACCCGCCCGCGTGCGGTGACGGTGCGGTTTCTGAATGCGCAGGGCGAGGTCGAGGAGCGCGATTTTGTCGGGCTTTGGGCCACATCCGTGCAGCATCAGATTGATCACCTAAACGGGCGGATGTATTTTGACCGGCTCAGCAAGGTCAAGCGAGACATGCTGTTGCGCAAAGCCAGAAAGGCAGGGACATCATGAGAGTGATCTTCATGGGGACTCCCGATTTTTCGGTGCCGGTACTTGAGGCATTGGTGCAGGCCGGTCACGACATCATTGCCGTCTATTGCCAGCCCCCGCGCCCTGCTGGACGGGGCAAAAAGGACCGACCCACCCCAGTGCATGCGCGCGCCGAGGCGTTGGGTTTGACAGTGCATCACCCGCTGAGCCTGAAGGGCAGCGATGCCCAGGCTGAGTTTGCCGCGCTCAACGCTGATATCGCCGTGGTTGTCGCCTATGGGCTGCTTTTACCGCA
>DFBW01000120.1:0-1523 GCA_002366775.1 Roseovarius sp. UBA3070
GTGCACCGCTGACCTGTGGTTGTGCTTTGTCGTTCATCACCCCCTCCGGGCCTTTGCGGTGCAGCGTCACGCGCATTTCCAATCCACCGTGAGATCCGGCGATGTCAGCGCTCAGCGTGTGCCAATCGGCATCACATCGCACCACATAATCAAGGGCAGCAAAGCCATCATCATCCCGGAACCGGGCGTGGCCGACCAGCAGCCAGCCGTCTTCCATCCGGGCCAGTCGGCAGGTGTCTTCGCCGTCGCGCTCCAACGCCCGCCAATGGGCGCTGGCGATGGTTTGGCCCTGCATTGTGTTACTCGGTCACTTGCATGGCACCGGTGTCTGTCCACGCGCGGTACTGCGGGCGGTACATGTCCTCAACCGAGGCGGCCGGGTGGTGATAGCTGCCCGGTGCGATGGCACGCACCATATAGGCCAGCTGGAATGGTTGGTCTGAGCGCCAGTCAACCGCCGCAAGAAACCTGTCAGAGCGGAATTCGCGGTAGCGGGTTGAGGCGGTATTGAGCCAATCAAGCGAGCGCACATCGCCCGAGCGCAACAGGTTCGGGTTGTCGATCTCAAGACCTGCGGGCAGGGGATCATCCACCATCAGCCGTGCCTCACCGTGTTCAAATGGTGCAATGGTCAGCACCGCCACCAAACGTGTGCCCGAGGCAAGATTGTCCAGCGTCACAAGGTTGCCATCCAGATCAAAATATTCGCGCTGGATATTGTAGCCATAGCCACCTGCCGGTTCGGGAACCACGTGCACGCCCACTGTGGTCAGCGTGATGTCAGTGTCCATATTTCCGGTGTTGGCGATGGCCTGAGGGGTCAATCCTAAGGCATCAAATTTGCGCACGAATGGCCCTGTTACTGCGCCCCCATTCAGGGTCAGCCCATTTGCGCCGGGGGCATCTATCAGGGCGGCGGTGGCCATCAATGTCCACGCGCTTTCCTGCGTTGACATATAAGGCCCGGCATTGGTCAGAGAGTTGCTCAGCGCATTGGTATTCACGGCAGTGCTGCCTGCTTCGATTGCCAGTGCCAGAACCCCGGCCCGGTCACGCAGCCGCGTGCCATAATCAGCCCTCCACAACGATTGTTCGGTGCCGGTAGTCTCGGCGATGCGTTTCATGGCGCGGGCAAACATCAGGTCCGCGCGGGTCTGATCCCCGTATGAGGCCAAAGCCGCCCCCAATTGTGCTGCCGCCAGAGGTGTTGTAAATGCCGCTGCCTTCACATCAACATAGTAGCGCAGATCCCCCATACTGGCGGCGCCTTCGCGGGCCAACACCATCAGCGCATAGGCGATATCTTCGCCGCCTTCGTCAAAATCGGGCGCGTAGTTGATGCGATTGCGCAGGTTGTCCATCGCCATCGAGAACGCCTGAGCAGGCACATCATGCCCTTTGGATTTGGCGCGCGACAGGAAATCGGCGACATAGGCATCCAACCAGAAATCACCGGAATCCGCCCGCCAGAGGCCAAAAGCCCCATTGCTGGATTGGCGCGTCAGAACGCGGGCAATTGCCTG
>DFBW01000120.1:1655-6613 GCA_002366775.1 Roseovarius sp. UBA3070
ACGGCCACACCGTTGCCACCGCGCAATTCGGCAAACACGTTTTTATCCAGCGTGAAGGTATCACCTGCTGCCAATGACAGTCGGCGCGTGGTCGAGATGGTCGGATCGTTTGATCGCACGCCCAATGTCAGCGCTTTGGTCAGCTGTTTGCCGTCCGGTGTGGTCAGGGCCACGCGCAAAGTGTGATCGCCTTCTTCACCTGCCTTGACGGGCAGTCTCAGAACCACTTTCTCGCCGGTGCTCAGATCAATGCCTGAAGGTGCGCCGCTGCCCAGGGTTACGCCATTGGCGGACACATCCAGGCCCATACGGCCCGTTGGCCCTTCGGTATGGATGATTTCCAGCAGCAGTTGGCTGGTGTCGCCGGGGGCCAGAAAGCGTGGCAATGTGGCGGTGATCACCACAGGGTCACGCAGGATGACGTCTTTTTCAGCTTGTCCTACAGCGGTGTCAGACCAGGCGATGGCCATCAGCCGCACGGTGCCGTTGAAATCGGGGATATCAAAGGCAATTTCGGCTTTGCCATCCGCGCCTATGGTGACGGGCCCTGAGAAATAGGCGACCAGTTCTTCGGTTGGTGGCGGGGATTTGCGTTGCAACCCGCTTGTCGCGTCACCGCCTGAACGGATCTGGCCTTGCGCGCCATTCATACCGTCGATCAGCCGTCCATAAACATCGCGGATTTCCACCCCAAGGCGGCGTTGGCCAAAGTAATGCCCAGAGGGATCGGGGCTGTTGAACCCGGTGAGATTGAGGATACCCAGATCCACAGCGGCCAGCGTCACATAGCCGGTTTCGCCTGCGCCCAGGCCATCCACAGTCACGGTGGTTGGCAGGGGGCCACGCGGGCTGCCCACGTCGGGCGCGTCAATGCTGACGCTGAGTTGTTTGGCACCGGGGTCAATCTTGGCATAGGCCAGCCCCAAGGCACGCGCGGGGTTTTGACCTGCGGCCACATCCATCGGGCGGATCACCTGAGCGGTGACATATGCACCAGCGCCCCACTCATCTGTCACGCTGAGCGGGATCAGGTTTTCACCTGCTGTGACTTCGATCGCCTGGCGTTCAATCACACGATTGGACATGACAGTGATCAGCGCCGTACCATCGTAGCGCGGCACGATGCGCAGGTTGGCCACATCGCCGCTGGCATAGTCGGGCTTGTCCAGTGACAGCTCGAGCGTGTCGGGCGTTGAGGAGGCATCGGCAGGCGCATACCATCCCGCATAAAAGCCGGAGGACGCGGCCACATATGGTCCGTCAGTTCGTTCAACCAGTATTTCATATTGGCCCCAATCCACTGGGGCGCTCAGTGTCAGCGGATCACCATCAAGTATGGCGTCGCCAGTTGCCATTTGTTTGCGCGTGGTGATCGGCTCCCAGTTCCAGCTGCCGTATTCCTGATACCATTGATAGCGTGTTTCAACGCGGTTCACTGTCCAGCGGACCTGCATTTGCACCGGCATCAGATCTGGTGCGACTGCGATCACCTGAAATTCGGCATCGCTGCCTTCGGCGACCACATTATCAAACCCTTGTTTGATCCCGATCATCGGGCCAGCGGGGGCCAGCATCCGGGTCATATGGCGCTCAACCGGGCGGCCCGAGCCTTCTTGCATCGACACTGAGACCTGTACTTCGTAGGGGCGGTCTGCAACTTTGGCCCTGGGCAATTCAACCGGTAGGATCAAGCTGCCTGTGTCGTCAGTTTCACCACCGTCCAGATAGGCGGTGGGGCTGGGCACATAGACATCACGCTGGCCAAACATGTAGCCGGGGAATGCCTCAAGCGTTCGCAGGGCCCGCAATTTGGCACGGCCTTCGGCCTTGAGCCCGGCACCGGGTGCGCCAAACAAGTAACGTGCATTGATTGTCAAAGGCGCTGTTTCGCCGGGGCGAATGGTGCCATCGGGCAGCGCCATTTCAAAGTCGATACGCTCGGGCAGGAAATCTTCGACCAGCAGCTGGCGGCTGGCCAGTGCGGCGGCATCTACATCTGCTTTGATGTTCAGCGTCCAGGTGCCGCGCGGGGCGGTATCACCAATCGGCAGGTTAAAGACATGACCACCCGCCGCATCATCAGAAGATACGATGCGTGAATATTCCACACCGTCGGGGCGTGTCAGAATGGCCGTCAGCGGCAGGCCGGTGATACCATCGACCACGTTGTCACGCGCCAGAACTGTGGCGCGGATCACTTCGCCGGTACGATAAGCGCCGCGATCTGTGGCCAGAAACACATCAACAGGCGGGGCAGATTCGCGCCCTTCAACGCCGCGATCTGACAGATCAAAGGCCGGATCGGTCATTGACAGAAATGCAGTGTCACCATTGGTGGCCTCGGCAATCACCAGGGCAGGCGCTGCACCGCCGGTGCCACGGGTCAGGCCCGGCTCAAACAGGGCATGACCATCCGCATCGGTTACTGCCTGGGCCAGTTCCCGGTTTGAACGTGACAGCAAGGTCAGCTTTACGCCGTCCATGGCACCTGCATCAGCAAGGCCGCGCACAAACAGGTGCAGCCCGTCATTGCCATTAAGCGACGTCAGCCCCAGATCGGTCAGAACAAACCACTGCGTTGCACCGGGATCATCGTACAAAGGTATGCCCTTGATCCGTGCGGTCAGGGCAAACACGCCGGGGTCCTGGCTGGCCAGAACATCGCCCAACGGCAGGCGGGTTGTCATTGTTTGGTTCAATTCGTTGACGACTTCGCCGGTGCCTTTCCAGACATCCTCGCCGATCTCATTGGCAAATTCCGATATTTCATATTCGCTCAAGGGGCGCCCGAAGAAGTCTTGCTGAATGGCGCGCAGCAGGTTGCGATCACTGACGCGGCGCAATTGCAGATCGACCTCATTCAAATTGACAGTTTCAATCGGCAGGGCGGCACCAGCCGTCTTTGGCAGCACATAGGCGCGCCCTCCAAAGCTGACCTTGGGCGAGCGGTCACGGATATAAAGCGAGATATCCACATCTTTGATCAGGGCCTCGCCACTGGCGGCGGGCAGGCCTTTGCGGAAGGTCACGCTGTAGCGTTGCCCGTGCTGGGCGCCGTCAACGCAGATCTGATTACCTTCGGCCTGCACCACCATGCCTGCATCGGGCAGGCGCACATAGGGCGTGTAATCGGTGCCGGTCTTGATCAGAGGTTCAGAGAATTCTGCACAGATACGCGGGCTGGCCATTTCATTGTCGCCACGGTGCTCGGTGATACGAAAGCCGTATTTTGCAATGGCTGCGTCTAGTTCAGCGATGATATCCTGGCGGGGCTGGATGCTTTCGGCCAGGCGCAATGCATGGATCATATCGCGGCCACGGCGGCCATCCTCCAGGGATTTGGCCAGCATTTGCAGAGCATTGACGCGCGCGCCATCCGATGGGGCCCGAAAGTAGGCGTTGATCGCGCCATTCATGGCTTGGGCTTTGTAGCGGCGCCTCTTGGTCGAATCGTCGGTTTCAATCAGATCAGACAGCCGGGCGTATTCGGCCCATTGATCGCCCACGTCTGTCTCGGCCACAATGGCACCGGTCCAGCGCATGGCGTTCAGATAATCTTTTTCGGCCACCCGCTCCTGAGCGGCATTGAGCATGAACGGCACATCCCATTGACCGCCCGGATGGCGCGCGCCGATGTCATTGGCCAGTGAGACAGCATTGCGGATATCGGCATTTGACAGGAAGTTCAGCTCAGCGCGGCGTTGATCGGCCTTGGCCAGAACAGCGGGATCGGTTTCCAATAACCTGGCGGAAATCGCGCCTTCATAAGGGGTACTGTCCGATACCTCGCTTTTGGGGAAGCAGGCATTCGATTTGGAATTAAAGGTATAAGCCTTGCAGGCGGGGTTGGAAAAACAGGCCGTCTGGCAGGCCGAACGCGTGGTATCAAACAGCGCTTGCAGGTCTGAGCCGTAAAAATCGACATCTTGTGTGACCACTTGTCGGCGCTCGGGGACATTGGTTTGTGCAATGGCCGGTCCGGCCAAAGCCGCAATAAATAATACAGAAATCAAATGACGGAGCATGAAATCCTCCCTTTCTATCGCCATATGGTGCCACGATACCGCGAAAACGGCAACGATTTCTCCCATGTTACTTAAGGGGTTCTTCACCATAGTATTCGATGCTGGGCCAAGTTTAGGAAAACGGCACGTTGGAGGGCCGCAATGAGCCTTGCCAACAAACTATCTCAAGAACGCCGCGCGCGATTGGCGGCTGAGCGGGTGCTTGAGCAGAAAAAGGCCGAACTGCAGGCGGCCAACCGCAAACTGGGCAATCATGCGCGCCAACTATCCGATGAAATTGTGGAAACCCGCGCGCAGGTCAAAACCGTGCGCGATGAGAACGAGCGGGTTAAATCCGACCTCAGCGTTGCCAATGAAAAGGTAGAAAAGCTGGAGCGTCGGCTCTGGCATTCGATTGAATCCATTCAGGATGGAATGGCCTTTTTTGACAGTGATAGTCGGCTGATTGCGGCAAATGAGGCATGGCTTTCGGTCTTTGACGGGCTTGAGGCAATTCAGCCCGGCATCAGCTATGTTGAGATCCTTCAATTCCTGACGGAGGAAGGCATCGTGGATACTGCGGATATGCATCCGGCTGATTGGCGTGAAATGGCGCTGGATCGCTGGCAATCCGCGTCGCCCGATCCCGAAATCATCCGGCTGTGGAGCGGTGCCTACATCAAAGTGTTTGATCAACGCGGACATGGCGGCGATGTGATCAGCCTGGCGATGGATATCACTGATACCGTGCGCTATGAACAACGCCTGAAAGAGGCACGTCGCAAGGCCGAAGCGGCGGCGCGTGCCAAATCCGCATTCCTTGCCAATATGAGCCACGAGATACGCACACCGATGAACGGCGTTGTCGGCATGGCAGATCTGTTGCAAGACACTGATCTGACCGAGGAACAGCTGCTTTATGCCGAGACCATCAAAAACTCGGGCGAGGCGTTG
>DFBW01000153.1:0-1762 GCA_002366775.1 Roseovarius sp. UBA3070
GGCCTCGGTTGCGGCACCTTCTACTGCCTCTACAGCGCCATCAACTGCACTTTTTACAGTTGTTTCGGCTTCTTCGGCTGCGGCTTCAGCGGCTTCGGTTGCAGCAGCGGCTTCCTCGGCGGCAGCTTGGGCTGCTTCAGCGGCGGCAGCTTCTTCAGCTGCTACTGCTTCTGCCTTCGACGCACCTGAGATGTCGTTGATCGACTTCCCGGTGGCCAGCATGTACCCGCCTGCCAGAACAACGACGGCAAGTACGATCCAAAGAATGTTTCTCATTCCTATCTCCCCTCGGAACACAGGCCATCAGCACAATTGCAGGCCTCAAAATATGTGACACCAGATGCGCGCGTTGTTGGAAAGGTGCAAGGGGGAATGTCGGTGAATTCGGCTCAGAATGGCCGATA
This sequence comes from Roseovarius sp. UBA3070, assembly GCA_002366775.1. GTDB lineage: Bacteria > Pseudomonadota > Alphaproteobacteria > Rhodobacterales > Rhodobacteraceae > Roseovarius. The sequence goes on from DFBW01000153.1 coordinate 405, forward strand.
TTCCTGCTTGTATCGCCCGTGGCGGGCGTTTACCTTGCGGCTCTGACATCTGAGAACAATCTAAGGATAAATACCATAGCCCGCAGACCTCACAATGCGCCACCTACGCGCGACACCGGCCCTCGTATCAATGAACGCATCACGTCCAACGAAATCCGCCTGATTGGCGCGGATGGCGAAAATGTTGGTGTTGTCACCCCTGGCCGCGCCATGGACATGGCCGAAGAGGCCGGGCTGGACCTGGTTGAAATCTCGCCCAATGCGAACCCGCCAGTCTGCAAAATCATGGATTTTGGCAAATACAAATACGAACAGCAAAAGCGTGAATCCGAAGCGCGCAAAAAGCAAAAGGTGATCGAGGTGAAGGAGGTGAAATTTCGCCCCAACACCGACACCCATGACTATGAAGTCAAAATGCGCAATGTTTTCAAGTTTCTTGAGAACGGTGACAAGGTGAAGATCACCCTGCGGTTTCGGGGTCGTGAGATGGCGCACCAACAGTTGGGCCGTGAATTGCTGGACCGCGTCGCCGTAGACACCAAAGAGGCCGGCAAGGTTGAGCATATGCCCAAGATGGAAGGCCGCCAGATGATCATGATCATCGGCCCCCTGGCCAACAAGTAAACGCCGCTCCATATTTCTGATTGAAAGGCCCTGCACTCCGGTGTGGGGCCTTTTTGTTTGTCAATGTGTCGGACAAACCGGGCCGGATACTGAATGCAGCCGGAGCATGCGCATACCTACATTGCCCAGCAGCAAGATGTGATTGACGGGCTGGATTCGCAGGTTGAAATGCTCACCGCGCGATTGGATGTGATGGGGGCTGAGTAAGCCCTCGCAACCGCACGCGGCCAAATAAAAACGGCGGGCCATGATCAGCCCGCCGTTTTCATTTCAAAGCGCCTCGCGTTAACTGCGCTGATCAACCGTATCCGCCAGCGCCTCGGCACGGGCGGCGATTTCTGCCAATGTATCCGTCACATCGTTGGGCACCACGGGCACCTCAACACGCTCGGGTTCGGGCACAGGGGCATTGCGCAATTGGGCAAGTTCGGCTTCTTTCTCGGCCATCTTGCCTTCCATCTCGCGCAGCTTGTCCTGCACGCCTGCGGTTTTATCAGCCAACATCAGTCCGGCCATCAACAACATGCGTTGCTCCGGAATACGGCCGACCTGGCTGGTCAACACCTTGGCCTCTTCGTCCAGCATTTTGGCGGCGGATTGCAGGTAGTGCTCTTCGCCCTCCTGACAGGCCACCTCAAAGCTGCGCCCACCGATATCAATATGTACTTCGGGCATTATGCATCCTCCGAATTGTCGGCCGCGGCCGCGTTGGCGATCCGGGTTAACTCGCCCAG
>DFBW01000153.1:1851-3547 GCA_002366775.1 Roseovarius sp. UBA3070
TTATCGCGCAACTGGCTGTTGGCACGGCGCAGCGATTGCAAATCACCGTCCAGCTTTGTCAGCCCGTCACGCTGGGCGCGTGCGGCATCATCAGCACTGCTTTCCAGCGCGTCCAGCTTTTCTTTGGTGCGTTTCAGCCGCTCTTCCAGCTGGGCGTTGGCGGTTTTTTCGTCTTCCAACTGTTGGCGCAAGGCATCCATTTCGGACGCATCTGCCTCAGCATCGGTTTGCGACATTCCTTCCAGCCCCTGGCTGATCCGGTCCAATGCCGCTGTAATCCGGCTGTGCAGATCATCAATCTGGCTCACTAGCTCACCCCTTTCGCTCACACTTCCCCCGACGTGCCGGCGAATCGCTCAGCATGCCTTGTGATGGCAAGTTTAGCGAAGCTGCGCCAGAAATGCGCCCCCTTAACGGGGAGTTATCCCCAAGCAGTGCCAGAGCCGCTTGATCTTTGGGCCTCGCCTGATATGCAGCCTGTACTTGGATGCTGCTTGATAAGGATGGATGCCCCCGTGGATATTGCTGCTCTGCGTTCTGCCAACCCCGATCACTGGATGCGCGCAACTGCCATTCGTGCTTTGACCCTCGATGCCGTCGCTGCGGCGAATTCCGGCCATTCCGGCATGCCTATGGGCATGGCTGATGTGGCCACGGTGCTGTATGAAAAGCACCTCAAATTTGATGCCTCCGCGCCCAACTGGCCTGATCGTGACCGCTTTATCCTGTCGGCGGGGCATGGCTCGATGTTGCTGTATTCGCTGCTGCATCTGACCGGGTACGAGGATATGACCCTCGAGCAGATCAAGAACTTCCGCCAGTGGGGGGCTATTACTGCGGGTCATCCGGAATATGGCCATGCTTCGGGCATTGAAACCACCACTGGCCCCTTGGGTCAGGGTATTTCCAACGCCGTCGGCTTTGCCATGGCCGAAGAAATCCTGCGCGCGCGCTATGGCAAGAAGCTGATGGATCACTATACCTATTGCATCGCCGGTGACGGCTGCCTGATGGAAGGTATCAGCCACGAGGCGATTGGCCTGGCCGGGCGGCATCGTTTGGGCAAGCTGGTTGTGTTTTGGGATAACAACAACATCACCATCGACGGCACGGTTGAACTTTCGGATCGCACCAATCAGGTGATGCGCTTCAAAGCGGCGGGTTGGCATGTGCAGGAAATCGACGGCCATGACCCGGCCGCGATTGATGCCGCTATTGCCAAGGCCAAGACCACCCAAAAGCCCAGCATGATCGCCTGTAAGACACATATCGCTTTTGGTCATGCCGCGCAGGACACCTCCAAAGGTCACGGGGCGTTAACGGATCCCGCACAGATGGTTGAGGCCAAGAAGCTCTATGGCTGGACCACTGGCCCGTTTGAAGTGCCCAGTGACGTGAAGCAACAATGGGAGGCCATCGGCAGCCGCGGCGCTGCGGATCGTGCCGCCTGGGAGGGGCGTCTGTCTGAGGCGTCACCCCAGCGTCAGGCCGAGTTTGCCCGCATCTTTGCCCGCGACGTGCCCAGCAAACTGTCTGCGCGCGTGAAGGCCCTGAAAAAACAGATCAGCCTTGAGGCGCCAAAAGTGGCCACGCGCAAATCCTCTGAAATGGTGCTGGAGGTGGTCAACCCGATCATGACCGAAACCGTTGGGGGATCGGCCGATCTGACCGGATCAAACAACACCCGCTCGGGTGA
>DFBW01000288.1:0-7249 GCA_002366775.1 Roseovarius sp. UBA3070
GCCTCCTCAGTGAGTGGATCTTGGGCACAGCCGTGGCCGTGATGGGCGTGATCGTGGTCATGATCATGCCGGTATAGCGCCAATGCGCCGCCGGTGCCCGACCCAAAGATCGCGCGATATTCCGGAGCCGAGGCCACATGTTCGGGCTGGCCTTCACAGCAGACATGCCCATTGAGGCAGACAACCCTGTCGCTGGCGCTCATCACCACATGCAATTCGTGGCTCACCATCAGCACAGCACACCCCATGTCGGCACGCACCTCTTCGATCTGGCGATAAAACGCCGCTGACCCAGGTTGATCCAAGCCCTGCGTGGCCTCATCCAGGATCAACAGATCAGGCGTTTCAATCAATGCATGCGCCAGCAGAACCCGTTGGAATTGCCCCCCTGAAAGATCAGCCATCTGCCGATCTCGTAGGCCAGACAGCCCGGCGCGCTCCAGTGCGGCGTCAATCGCAGCGGCTTTGTGGCGGCGCGGCAGGCCCATGAAGCGCCGCACAGTGATTGGTAGCGTTGGGTCGATATGCAGCTTTTGTGGCACATAGCCAATGCGCAAATTGGCGGCGCGGATGATTTCCCCGCTGACAGCAACAGCCCCAATCAGGCTGCGCAACAGCGTTGATTTGCCTGATCCATTGGGGCCGACAATGGTGACGATCTCGCCCCGGTCGATATGAAAATCCACATGGTGCAGCACCGTTTGGCGGCCCAAGGTAACCGACAACCCTTTGGTTTCAATCAATCTCATTGCGCTGCTTTCTGGCACGCAGGGCACAGGCCCAAGGCCTCGACTGCGGCCTGTTCAATGACAAAACCGCTCTCGGATGTCGCCTGTCCCAGCACCTTTCGGGCTGGGTCAGCATCGGCTTCGGCCACCGCATCACAGGCCCGGCAAATCAAAAAGGCGGGCGTGTGATCCTGCCCCATATGCGCGCAGGCGATAAAGGCATTCAGGCGCTCGATTTTGTGGGCAAAACCATGGCGCACCAGAAAATCCAGCGCGCGATAGACCACAGGCGGCTGCGAGCCCAAATCTTCGGCGCGCAGTATATCAAGGATATCATAGGCCCCCATCGCACGATGTTGTTGCAACAGAATTTCCAACACACGCCGTCGCACTGGTGTGAACTGCAATGAATGATCCGCGCAATAGGCGTCCACGGCCTTCAACCCGCTGCGGATACAGGTCTTATGATCGTGTTGCTTAAATCCGACTGGGTCCATGAGAAAGGCCTTCATGTGTTCGATTATGGGGTTGATATGTTATAAAGTAACATGTAGCAAACCCCTGTTCTTTTCAACTCCAATATACAGGATTAGATATGCTGCGACACATCACTTTGCTTTTTAGCCTAACTGCCGGGACAATGACACAGGCAGAGACACCGATTGTCGTGACCGACATCGCTCCAATTCATTCGCTTGTGGCAAGGGTGATGCAAGGGGTTGGCACGCCTGATCTGATCATCCCACAAACGTCTTCGCCGCATGGCTATGCGATGCGCCCGTCACAGGCGGCCGCCTTGCAAGACGCGCGGTTGGTGGTGTGGATGGGGCCGGGCCTGTCACCTTGGTTGGAAGATCCGCTGGCCACATTGGCACCGGACGCACAGCACATGAACCTGATGGAGACGCACGGCACGCATACCCTGCCTTGGCGCGAGGGCGCTAGTTTTGAAGTCGAAGGCCATGATGACGAAGGCCACGATGACGAGGGCCACGATGACGAGGGCCACGATGACGGAGGCCACGATGAGGAAGCCCACGCTGAGGAAGGTCATGATGACGATCATGGCCACGACCATGGCCATGACCATGATGGTCCAGACCCACACGCCTGGCTTGATCCTGAAAATGCTGCCCTGTGGCTGGGTGAAATCGCCGAGGCCCTGGGGGCTCTTGATCCTGAAAATGCCGCCATCTATCTGGCCAATGCCACCACTGGGCAGGCCGAGTTTGCACGCCTGAGCGAAGAAATTTCAGCTCAGCTTTCCACTTTGGATGACCCTCGTTTTGTGGTTTCGCATGATGCCCTGCACTATTTTGAGGCGCGGTTTGACGTTCATGCCAGAGGGGCAGTTGCCGATGGTGATGCCACTGCTCCTGGGGCCGCACGGCTCTCAAATCTCAAGAAAGTCATGCAGGATCAGGCCATCACCTGCATTCTGGTCGAGCCGGGCACCAACACCGACCGGCTTGGGGCTATCTTCGATTCGCAGATGCACTTTGGCGAGATTGATCTTCTGGGGCAAAGGCAATCCCTGGGCGCATCCCTTTATCCTGGTCTGTTGCGGAGCATTGCACAAAATATATCGGCCTGTGCGGTGCCCTGACACCACTCACTACGCGGCGTAAAACTTGCGTACCGGCGCTAAACCACTCATGTTGAGCGCTAGGGAATGCGACGCCCGGCAATAGACCGGGCCGCCGACAGGGAGGTATGGCCGATGAATTTTTCCTCTGCGCAGGATGCACTGGATATTGAGAACGAAGTTTCATGGGAAGAGCGTGAGCGCCCCAAGACACTTTATCAAATGCTGGCCGAGACGGTAAAACGCTTTCCTGATCGCCCGGCGGTCAGCTATCAATTGCTGTCAGGGCCAACGGACAAGGCCGAAACCCTGACCTGGCAGCAATATCACGATCAGATTTGCCAGACCGCCAATATGTTCCGCGCAATGGGAGTGGGTGAAAACGATGTGGTGGCACTGGTGCTGCCCAACGCGACCGAAACCGCAGTGGCGTTGATCGGCGGGGCCGTTGCCGGCATTGTGAACCCGATCAACCCGTTGCTGGAACCCGAGCAAATCGCGTCCATCCTGCGCGAGACCAACGCCAAAGTCGTGGTGACCCTGCGCGCCTTCCCCAAGACGGACATCGCCCAGAAAACTGCCGAGGCCGTCAAGGATGCACCCAATGTTCAGACCGTGCTTGAGGTTGATCTCAACCGCTATCTCAGCCCACCCAAAAGCTGGATCGTGTCGCTGATCCGACCCAAAGTAGCGGTGGAGCATCACGCCAAGGTATTGAATTTCCGCAACACGATGGCCAAGCATGCCACCTCATTGGAATTCGATGACAGTCCCGATGACCGCGTTGCAGCCTATTTTCATACTGGTGGCACCACCGGAATGCCCAAAGTGGCGCAACATCTTTATTCCGGCATGGTTTACAATGGCTGGCTGGGCGGACGGCTGCTGTTTGATGAAAAAGACAGCGTCATGTGCCCCCTGCCGCTGTTTCACGTCTTTGCCGTGCACGTCATCCTGATGGCGATGATCTATTCCGGCGCGCATGTGGTTTTTCCCACACCGGCCGGGTATCGCGGTGATGGGGTTTTTGATAACTTCTGGAAGTTGCTGGAGCGTTGGAAAACCACTTTCGTGATCACTGTGCCCACTGCCGTGTCTGCCCTCATGCAGCGCGAAGTGGATGCGGATGTTTCAACCGTGAAAAACGCCTTTTCCGGGTCTGCGCCGATGCCGATGGAACTGTTCAAGCGCTTTGAGGGCAGCACCGGCATTGCCGTGATTGAGGGCTATGGGCTGACCGAAGCCACCTGTCTGGTGTCGTGCAATCCGCCCACGGGCGAAAAGAAGGTTGGCTCGGTCGGGGTTCCTTTGCCCTATACGGACGTGAAAATTCTGCTGGATGGCGAAAACGGCCCTGAAGAATGCGGAGTTGATGAGATCGGTGAGATCTGCATCTCAAATCCTGGTGTATATGCCGACAACACCTATACCGAAGCGGACAAGAACCGTGGGCTGTATCACTATCAGAAATACCTGCGCACCGGCGATCTGGGGCGCATAGATGGCGATGGCTATTTGTGGATTACGGGGCGCGCCAAAGATCTGATCATCCGCGGCGGTCACAATATTGATCCCGCTGAGATCGAAGAGGCGCTGATGGCCCATCCCGCCGTCGCCATGGCAGGCGCCATTGGGCAGCCCGATGCGCATGCTGGCGAAATCCCCTGCGTCTATGTGGAACTGGTCGAAGGCGCCACGGCCACTGCCGAAGACCTGTACGCCCATAGCAAGGAACATGTGCATGAACGTGCGGCACATCCCCGGCATGTTGAAGTGCTGGATGAACTGCCCAAAACCGCCGTTGGCAAAGTGTTCAAACCCGATCTGCGCAAACGGGCGATCACCCGGATTTATAACAAGGCATTGGAAGAGGCCGGCCTGAACGCCCGTGTCGCTCAAATGATCGACAGCAAGAGGCGCGGGCTTGTGGCGCAGCTTGAAAAAACCGGCGATGTGGACGAAGCTGCCGTTGGCCATGTGCTGGGCAACTTTGTGCGCCCATGGGAATGGATGACTTAACGGAGGACAAAAATGACAAATATCCCGTTTCTGGTGAACCCTCAGCCGCAAATGGATGTGTCAGACATGACCTCGCCCGAGGTCTTCACCAGCGCTGATCAGACAGAGTTGAACCACACGCATTTTTCGACCGATGACGAAAGCATCCTGTCGGGCACCTGGGAATGCGCGCCCTGCCGCGAGGACATCCCCGCCTATCCGGTGCATGAATTGATGACCATCGTGTCGGGCAAGATCACCCTGACCCACCCCGATGGCACCGCTGAGCATTTAGGGGCAGGGGATACGTTCTTTATCTCCAAAGGCGCGCCAGTGGTGTGGGAAATCACCCAAACGCTGCGCAAGATCTACATGATTGCGACCTGACGCATGAATTGATCAGGTCAAGTGAAACGCTTTGTGGGACGAAGCTGTTGTTGATGCGCCTTCGGCTTGATTCCGGGCTGGGTGCGCGGGAACGGGATGATCGGGTTGAGCTCAAAACGGCCCTTCATCAGTCACCCGATGAAGGGCCAAATCTTAAAGCGTTGCGCATAAAGCCTGAATCGCGGGGTTTACGCGCAACGCCCAACACGTTCGTATGTGTCACTGCGTCTCGCCTTTTCCCCGCGTCATGTTAAAGGCGAGACGCTTTAGGACACGTCCTTATACGAAATCTCGGTCTGATCATTGCCGGTTTTGCCCCGGCGCACCAACAGTCGGTTCAGTGCATGAACATAAGCCTTGGCCGAGGCCACGACCGTATCGGTGTCTGCTGACTGACCCGTTGCAATGCGCCCGTCTTCCTCAAGCCGCACAGTCACCGTTGCCTGCGCATCGGTGCCCTCGGTTACCGCATGCACCTGGTACAGCGACAGGCGGGCCTGATTGGGGTGCAACTCACGCACCGCTTTAAACGTGGCATCCACCGGGCCATCGCCCTTTTGTGTTGCTGTGGCCTCAACCCCGTCGATGGCCATTACCAATGTCGCCTCAGCCGGGCCTCCGGTGCCACAACTCACGCTCAGGGATTTGATCACCAGATGGTTTGTCTCGCTCTCGTCGCCCGCCGTAACCAAGGCAATCAGATCGTCGTCATAGACTTCCTTCTTGCGGTCCGCCAATGCCTTGAACCGCACAAAGACGTCGTTCAGTTGATTGTCGGCCAACTCATAACCCTGATCTTTCAGCTTGGAACGCAGTGCGGCCCGACCCGAGTGTTTGCCCATAACGATGTTGGTTTCAGACAGGCCCACATCCTCGGGGCGCATGATCTCAAACGTCTCGGCGTTTTTCAGCATGCCATCCTGATGGATGCCGCTTTCGTGGGCAAAGGCGTTTTTGCCAACAATGGCTTTGTTGAACTGCACATTGAAGCCCGACACAGCCGCCACGCGGCGGCTCAGGTTCATGATCTTGGTGGTGTCGACACCTGTGTACCAGGGCATGATGTCGCCGCGCACCTTCATCGCCATCACCACCTCTTCCAGGGCTGTGTTGCCGGCGCGTTCGCCCAGGCCGTTGATGGTGCACTCAATCTGGCGCGCCCCACCGGCCACAGCCGCCAGAGAATTGGCCGTCGCCATGCCCAGATCATTGTGGCAATGGGTGGCAAAAACCACCTCATCGGCACCGGGAACGGTTTCGATCAATCCACGGATCAGATCAGCGCTTTCTACCGGTGCGGTATATCCCACTGTGTCGGGGATATTGATGGTTGTTGCGCCGGCCTTGATGGCAATCTCAACAGTGCGGCACAGGTAATCCCATTCGGTGCGTGTGGCATCCATGGGTGACCATTGCACATTGTCACACAGGTTGCGCGCATGGGTGACAGTGTCATGAATGCGCCCGGCCATTTCATCCTGTGTCAGATCAGGAATGGCGCGGTGCAAGGGTGATGTGCCGATAAACGTGTGAATGCGTGGGCGGCGGGCGTGTTTGATGGCCTCCCAGCAGCGGTCAATGTCTTGCAGATTGGCCCGCGCCAGCCCGCAAATCACCGATGTCTGCGCCGCTTTGGCGATCTCGCTCACCGCATTGAAATCACCTTCCGAGGCGATGGGAAATCCGGCCTCGATGATATCGACGCCCATTTCATCCAGCAGGCCTGCGATCTCCAGCTTTTCAGCATGGGTCATTGTGGCTCCGGGGGATTGTTCGCCATCGCGCAACGTGGTGTCAAAAATAACCACTCGGTCTTTGTCTTGATCAGTCATGTCATGTCTCTTTTGAAATTAGTCCTAAGCATTTGGCGCGGTGCAGCACATCCCCTGAGCGGTCGCGCCTGAAGGCACGCTCAGAGGCGGCTTAGGAGTAGCAGGAGCGCAGCACTTTGGGCGCCAGAGGGGCGCTGAAAAGTGGCGGTATGATCCTGCATCATCATGGGGGCCGACTATAGGCGGGTGCTTTCAGCTTGAAAACCCCCAAATTTTGGGGCGGCATGGCTTGAACCTGCAATCAGACAGCACAAGTGAAGGACGCTGTTGCAATGGGCGGTTCGAGCAGGGGGCTGAGCGCGCGTAGTCAGATCATCGCACTCATGTCCCGGTGATCAATTGGCGTCGGTGGCCGGGTCTGTTGTGGTTTCGGTGGCCTCAGCTTCGGGTTCTGGCGCATCTGTCTGGCTGGCCAGCGCACCGTTGGTCCAGGCACCGGTTGCCTCTTCGCCGGTGGCGTAACGCATCGTACCTTCGCCCTGACGTTTGCCACGCAGGAACATGCCCTCGTAAACATCGCCATTGGTGTAGGTGGCCACACCTTGTCCGCTGATTTCGCCGCCATCCCAATTGCCGGAGTATTTGAACCCATCGGGCATGGTGATTTCACCCTGGCCGTGGCGTTGGCCAGCCATGAATTGGCCTGCATAAACCGTGCCATCGGGGTAGGTGGCCGTTCCCATGCCATCACGCTGGCCTTCGGCCCAGCCGCCCTCATA
>DFBW01000288.1:7286-11328 GCA_002366775.1 Roseovarius sp. UBA3070
TTGGGATAGGTTGCAAGGCCAGTGCCGTGAATGACACCATTAACCCAGCCCCCTACATAAGTGGCCCCGTCAGCATAGGTGATCTTGCCTTCGCCATTGGCCAGATCTTCGCGGAACTCGCCCTCATAAACCGAGCCATCGGGATAAACCACGCGCCCCAGACCGGCGATATTGCCCGCCACCCATTGGCCCACATATTTGTAACCATCGGTGCCCGTGAACGTGCCTTGCCCGTCACGCTGATCATCCTTGAACATGCCCTGATAGACATCGCCGTTCTGATAGCTGACTTTGCCCTGACCCGCGCGGCGGCCACTGACCATTTCACCCTCATAAATATCACCATTGGGCTGCACCAGTTTGCCGGTGCCGTTGATCTGCCCGTCTTTCCACAAGCCGGTATAGATCAGCCCGTCAGGCATGGTGAGCGTGCCCTGACCCTCACGCGTGCCTTTGGCGACGTCGCCTTCATAGATCGCCCCATCGGGATAGGTGATCTTGCCCGCGCCATCCTTGACCCCGTTCAGCCATGCGCCGTCATAGATGTACCCACCCGGGCTTTGCATCCGGCCCTTGCCATGGTGCATCGCATTCAGAAAACCGCCCTCATAGCGCACGCCGTTGGCGTAAATGGCCACTCCGTCACCGGTGATCTTGCCATCGGCCCAGGTGCCTTCATAGGTGCCACCATCGGTAAAGACGATCTTGCCCACACCGGCAGGTTTGCCCTTGGCAAATTCACCCTCATAGACCGACCCGTTGGGAAAGCGCGCCACACCTTTGCCGCGGATTTCACCATCTTCCCAGTCGCCGGTATATTGATACCCATTGGGCAGCGTATAAGTGCCGGTGCCATGCTGAAGCCCGTTTTTGAACGTGCCTTCATAAATGCCGCCATCGTCGTATTGCTTGGTCTTGACCTCGCCGTCCTGCGCATAGGCGATACCGCCCGCAAAGATGGCAACAGACAGTAAAACAGATTTCGCAAGCGATATGGTCATGAAAAGCCTCTGATGCCCCGGACCTGCCAAATCCGGCAGGTTGCGGGAAATCTAGTGGAGCCGAGCACCGCTGACAACGGGTTTTGCGCAGTGGCCGAGGGCAAATCGGCTTTCCCTTGCCGGGTGATCTGCTAAATCATGCTGTAAAGTTGAAAAGAGGCACTTCATTATGGCCGATAGGTTCCGTCTGACACTGGCACAGTTGAATGCAACAGTGGGTGATATTGCGGGCAATGCCGCGTTGGCGCGCTCCGCTTGGGATGCCGGGCGTGACGCTGGTGCCGATATGGTGGCGCTGCCCGAGATGTTCATCACTGGCTACAACACCCAGGATCTGGTGATGAAGCCCGCGTTTCACCTTGATGCCATCGCCGCGATTGAGACGTTGGCGAAAGACTGCGCTGATGGGCCAACTTTGGCCATCGGCGGCCCTGCGCTGAAAGAGGGCAGGCTTTATAACGCCTATTACATCCTCAAAAAGGGTGTGATCAGCGCCACAGTGCTGAAACACAATCTGCCAAACGAAACCGTGTTTGACGAGGTGCGCCTCTATGATGAAGGGCCTCTGGGCGGGCCTTATGTGGTGGATGGCGTGCGTATTGGCTCCCCCATTTGCGAAGACAGCTGGCACGAAGATGTGCCCGAAACATTGGCCGAAACGGGGGCTGAATTTCTGCTCGTGCCCAATGGATCGCCCTATTATCGCAACAAGATGGAGGTGCGCCAGAACCTGATGGTGGCCCGTGTGGTGGAAACCGAACTGCCGCTGATCTACCTCAATCTGGTGGGCGCACAGGATGATCTGGTGTTTGACGGCGGTACATTTGTGCTGAACCCCGGGGGCGAGTTGGCCCTGCAAATGCCGGTGATGGAAGAGGCGATTGCCCATCTTGATATGATCCGCACCGATACCGGCTGGCGCGCCGAGCCGGGTGATCTGGCCAAACTGCCCGATACCCACGAGCAGGATTATCACGCCATGGTGCTGGGGCTGCGCGATTACCTGCGCAAAACCGGGTTCAAAAAGGTGTTGCTGGGTCTGTCGGGCGGGATCGACAGCGCAATTGTGGCCACCATCGCATCGGATGCTCTGGGCCCTGAAAACGTGCGCTGTGTCATGATGCCGTCGGAATATACGTCACAATCCTCGCTGGATGATGCCACGGCGGTGGCCAAGGCGCTGGGCTGTCACTATGACATCATGTCCATCAACGAGGGGCGCAATGCCATCACCAACACGCTGGCCCCGCTGATGGAAGGCACCAAACCCGACGTGACCGAGGAAAACATCCAGTCACGCCTGCGTGGATTGTTGTTGATGGCGCTGAGCAACAAATTCGGGGAAATGCTGCTGACCACGGGCAATAAATCCGAAGTCGCAGTGGGATATGCCACCATCTATGGCGATATGGCCGGCGGGTTTAACCCGATCAAAGACATGTATAAAACCCGCGTTTTTGATGTATGCCGCTGGCGTAATGCCAATCACCGCCCCTGGATGATGGCGCCGGCGGGTGAGATGATCCCGGTGGGCGTGATCGACAAACCGCCCTCGGCTGAGTTGCGCCCCGATCAAAAAGACAGCGATTCACTGCCCGATTACCCGGTGCTGGACGGTATTCTGGACATCCTGGTAGACCAGGACGGCTCGATCGCAGATTGCCTTGCGGCGGGTCATACCATTGAGGATGCCAAACGCGTGGAGCACCTGCTTTACATCTCGGAATACAAACGCTTTCAGTCGGCGCCGGGTACGCGGTTGTCCAAAAAAGCATTCTGGCTGGACCGGCGGTATCCGATTGCGAACCGCTGGCGCGATGACGGGTGATCCGTTTGAAATCTACGCCCCAAAGGGCAGGGTTCTTGTGCTGGGGCTGCTTGGCGTTTTGATGACAGCGCTTTCAGCCCTGCCGATTTGGCGTGTTGGGAGCGGGCGCAGTGATCTGGATGAAATGCTGGTGATGTTGCCCATCGGGGTGATTGGGTTGGTGTTTTTTGGCATTGCCACTTTAACAGCACTATACCGGCTGTTTTCCCCCAGACCAATTATGCGCGTGGACGCGCACGGCATTCATGTCTGGCGTTATCCCTCGCTGAGTTGGCATGAGTTTTCATATGCGGATACGGCCACCAGCTCGGGCGAGGTGATGCTGGTGCTGAACACCCATGACAATGATGCCTATCGTGCTCGCATGATCTGGTATCGCCGCCTTTGGGCCANNTTGTTGAGGGCGCGGTTTACCTGTCGCAACGCTTGCTACCTGTGTCAGTCCAAGATTTAGCACATCGGATCAATGATTTGGCCGATTGAGGTGGTGCATTCTTTAGGCAATCGGAATGGCTGTGCCATGCTTTGTTGTGATAATGAGGGGCGCTGCCCCTCAAACTCCCCGGGATATTTTGGGCAAGAAGATGGGGGGCAATCAGAGCATAAGCTGATAGCTGAGCGGAACGTAGTGATAGGCGTCGGCGCGGGGTTCAATATAGCCCATGCCGGGCCAGGGCATGTGGTAGCCAACAAAGGGTATCTTGTCGATGGCCATCATATCCAGCAGCTTTTTGCGCGTGGCGGCAGCGGCGGGTTTGTCCATGTCAAACTTCACCTCCCAATCTGGCCGGGCCAGTGACCAGATATAGTGATTGGCGAAATCGGCGGCGATCAACAGGGATTTCCCCTCGCTTTCAATCAGATGCACCATATGACCGGGGGTGTGGCCGAAGGCGGCCATCGCGGTGTGACCGCTGAAGGCGCTGGCGCCATCCTCGATCATCGTGGTGCGGTCGGCCAGGGGGCGCATCTTGGTGTCAAATGTCGCATCACCCATGGCGGCCCAGGCATCATATTCCACCCGCCCGCTGACATAGCGGGCATTGGGAAATGTCGGAACGCCGCCCTCCATCAGCCCGCCAATATGATCGCCGTGCATATGGGTGAGCACCACCACATCCACCATGTCAGCCGTGTAACCCGCAGATTCCAGAGCCTTTTTCAGGCCTTCAGGGTTCATCCCGGTGTCAAACAACACCAGTTCAGCCCCGGT
>DFBW01000288.1:11362-11712 GCA_002366775.1 Roseovarius sp. UBA3070
CGGTGGCATTCAGCCCAAAGATGCTGTGTGGATCAGGCCAGGTGGCTGTGGCGGCCAGCAAGGTTGTCACTTCGAACTGGCCCAGTTTGATCCGCTGAAACGGTGTCATATCTACGCCCAGCATCGGGGCCGCAGCGCGTGCGGCCATAGGGGCCAGTGGCAGGGCAGCAGTGGCAAGCAACAAGTTGCGGCGCGAAAGGACTGGGTCAGACATGAGGGAGTTCCTTTTGATCAGATCGTTTGATGATAGAGCAAAAGGCGGACAAGATGCGATAGATGTCACGCTATCGTGAGCTTGGAGCCGCTTATGAACACAAACGAAACCCCGCCCGCTGATCAATCCCCCGAGG
>DFBW01000106.1 GCA_002366775.1 Roseovarius sp. UBA3070
CGCAGAACGCTCAGCGCCAGCTCTTCCTGTTTGCGCAGGATATTGGCGCGCGCGGCTTCAATTTCGCTCTCGGATACAGGCGATTGTAGCAAATTCAGCCGTGCCTCGGCTTGCTCTCGCAGATTGACCGCCAGACTATGCGCCGTCTCCGCTTCTTCCAGTGATTTTTGCGTGCTCGCGCCGATCTCGGCCAAAGATTCCTTGCGAGCTTTCTCACCTTCGGCCAGTTTCTCGCGGAATTGCGCGGCTTGCAGCACCTGCTTGGCCAGTTCTATTTCTTCGGGCTTTGGGTCAGCAATCAGCGTCTCAAGATTGGCCTCCAGCCGCGCCAGATCGGCCTTCGCTATTTCAACTTTGCTTTTTTCTTCCCAGTTCGACAGCAACGCCAGAACCTGGTTTTCGCTCACCCAATCGCCTTCGTTCACATTGATCTGGATAATTTCCCCATTGGTGCGAGCGCGCACTTGGGTGCGCTCCAGCGGGCGGACAAAGAAATCCCCGCCGACCGTGAAGGAGTAAGGTTGTATCGCCACAAAATAGAGCACGCTCAGAATCAACACCCAAATGGCCAGCCTGCGCACCCGGCTGCTTTTGGAGCGCCGGGTTTTGTCCAGTTTCAGCACCGTATCTAGATGGTCAGACGGCCGCGCCTCCCTTTTGGTGCGCGATGCAGTTTCTGGTGTGGACTCAGGCGCAGAAGAAGCCTCGGATTTGGAAACAGGCTGCGTGCTCAGTGCTGCATCCAATATTTCGTCAAACTCATCCCTTGGCTTTAGATTGAGCGCCACAGGCCCCAGGATGTCCTCCAGACCGGCGTCTACTGCGCTCGATTCCGGCGGTTGAAGCGGCTCTGCCGAGCCATCGCCCAGAATCGCATCCAGCTCCGAGTTGAGCACATCGGATTTATTGGTGGATTTGCTCCGTTGACGGGGCTCATGCTTGCCTGCTTTTTGATGCGCCATTTGTTCAGAACCAGTTGGTTCTGCCTCGTCTACAATAACGTTCGGCGCTTTGTAGCACGAAACACTTGAGCGATGCGAGGCTTCAACTGTGCGGCGCGGTTTCTTTTGTGTTGGCTTGTCCTTGCCGCTGTTTCTCCGGTTAATCAGCCAGGCCAGACTCATCGACAAAATGGCTGCAAACATCACCACGCCCGTGCCGCGAAATTGCTCTTCCAGGGCAAAGGCCACTGCGCTGAAAACCAGCAACACCAATGCCGTGGTGAAACCAATCGACAAGACCGCATAAAACAACAACCCCCGAATCGCGCGGGCTGACAGCATTTCGGGGATGGGTTTGCCGCGCAGGATCAGCCCAAGCAGACGGTATGATTGCTCGCGCAGGTCAGGCATGCGAAACCACGCCGCCATCCAGTGATAGCCATCCGCGCGCCACATCGGGTTAAGGGTGAATAGGAAGGCGCCCAGCCCCGTCGAGCCCAGCACCAGTGCAGCATCAGCGGCGCCGGTACCGCCGCGCCGTGTCAACACCCAAAACAACGTGCCAAAGGCAAACAACGCCAGCCGCGCCAGCAATGGCGCCGCATAGCAGATGCGTTGCTCGGGATAATCCAGCCTGCGAATTTGACCAGTTGAGACAAAAAACCGCGGGATCACCCCAAAAAACAGCCGTATGCCAAATTCATGTGGCGCAATGCCGAGATAGGCCATCGTCATCCCCATCACCAACCGGCTCAGCAAATTGGCCGTCAGCATGGAGATCACCAGGTTTTGCACAAAGCTGAACGTGCTCAGTGCCAGATCCAGGTTTTCCTTCAATTCATACCAGTTGAAGTACCCCGCAATCAGCGCAAACACTGCTAACGGCAAGATCAGATGTCGCAAACCTTTGATCGGTGACAGCAGATCACCCGCAAACGTCAGCACCCGTGACGGGTTGGCAAATGTGGCACTAAAAGGAGAGCTCATTGCAGGGTTTGTGATCCAAAATCGTTTGTGCGAAGTGCTTGAAAAGCTTGGCTTCGCGCTGTTATAATGAGTTCTCGCGGAAAATCCATTATTCTTGTCCGCGCTTTGTTTGCTGAGTTACGATTGTCTCTGTTTTTGAACCCTTTAACTGATGTGTGAACATAATGACTAAAAAAACGGACACCTCGGAACAGGAAACCAGCGAGCTGCGCAAGCGGCGTGAGCGCCTGGAAGCTTTGAAATCCAAGCGCTCTGATACGGCAGCAGCTCCTGTAGCGCCGACGGCTGGGGCCGCAGCGGCAATTGGCGCGGGCAGCGGCATAGGTGCAGGTGGGCCCAAACGCGGACTCCAACGCAAAATGCTGATGAAAGTGTACAAGGTGTTGACCCAAACGTCGGCTGATGCAGGTGGACATGTGGCTGATACGCCCTTCACCGAAACGGGTGTTGCCCGGTTGATGGAACTGCTGCGTGCGCGCACGTCTGACCCTTCTGCGCAGGGGGCCAAAGTCGCCGACGGGTTGCTGAATTTCATCAGCCCCAGCGAAGGCGAAAACGCCACGCCCAGCGGTGCCAGCGTTGAAAAGCTGCAAATGCTGGCGCGCCGGATCGAATCCATGCGCGGCAAAGGCGCCCGAGTTGGCCGCTAGCGTAATTGGTGAGTTGGCCTTTTGTTAAGGGCCATTGTTTAAACTGTTCCAGGCACCTAGGGGGCCAGATTTGCGGATTCGTATGTATCTGGTCGGATATAATTAAATGACTGCCAGTAATGTATCAAACAACATAGCCGGTATGGCTTGCTTTGTGTTGGCGCCAAACGGGTTGGCCCCGGCTGCCTGCCTGCGTGCGTCTGAGAAATCAGGCGCTACGGGCCTATGGCAGCTTCCGTCTGATATCGACGCCGCAGGTTTTTCTGCCGAGCTGGCCCGTTTGACCAAAGCAGGCATATCCCGGTTTGGGGTTTGTGTTGCTGATCTGTCGGTCTTGCCCCTGCTGAAGTCTGTGCCGGAGGGTTTGATCACTCATGTGATTGCCCCTGCCGCCCTTTTGCAAGGCGCGGCTACCCGCCTGCGCAGCTTGCCCAAAGACGCCAAATTGCTGGCCGAAGTCACCCGCTGGAGTGATGATCTGGCGGACCTGCCCAAACGGGTCTCGGGGTTTGTTCTGAAAGGCCACGAATGCGCCGGGGCTGTCAGTGAGCAGACCACGTTTGTGCTGTTGCAGGAATTTCGCCGCAAAACCTCTCTGCCTTTGATCACGCGCGGCGGAATCACCCCCGGCACGGCAGCAGCCTCTGGCGTGGCTGGTGCCGCGGGTGTCATGCTGGATGATCAGATTATTCTGCTGCCTGAAATCGGCCTGATAGATACCACCCTGCGTCAACGTATCGCAGGTCTGTCCGGTTCTGAAACCGTCCAGATTGAAGACTTGCGTGGCGGGGCCTACTTGCGCGGCTTTGCAACCCAGCCGCGCGAGGTGGAGCCCGATCTGATCGCGCGTATGCTGGCTGATCCCGATGCGGTTCTGTCTGAAGGGGCGCGCCTGTCATGGGCATCCGGCACCCTGAAGCCAGGTGGCCAGGGGCTGGCTTTGGCAGCTGGTGTTTTGCGCCGCCATGGCACTTTGGGCCGTTTCATCAACGCCCTTCGCAAGGCATGGGACACTCTGCCCGCACAGGCGGCCGAACGTGCAATCCTGAGCGAAGACAGCCCGTTGGCGCGTTCCAACGGCACCCGCTTTCCGATCTTTCAGGGGCCCATGACCCGCGTGTCCGATGTGTCTGATTTCTTTGTGCGGGTGGCGGATGGTGGTGGCTTGCCGTTTGCGGCTCTGGCCTTGCTCAAGGGCGAACAGGTTGAAACCCTGCTGGCCCAGACCGAAACCCAGATGGCCGGTAAACCATGGGGCGTTGGCTTGCTGGGCTTTGCCGGATCCAAAGTGCTTGGACCGCAATTTGCCGCCATTGAAAAACACAAACCCGATTTCGCCATTGTTGCCGGCGCACGCATCGACCAGTTGCAAAATCTGGAAACCCAAGGCATCCGCGCCTTTGCCCATGTCGCCTCGGCCTCGCTGCTGACGCATTACATGGACGAGGGCATCACCCGGTTTATCATCGAGGGGCGTGAATGTGGCGGCCACATCGGCCCGATGTCCAGCTTCGTGTTGTGGAGCGCCATTCTGGATGCGATGGACCAGCACGCCATCACCCAAAAGACGCCGCAGAAAATCCAGCTGATCTTTGCGGGCGGCATTCATGATGATGTCTCGGCTGCTATGGTCGCCACCCTGGCAGAACCTTTTGCCGCGCGTGGTGTGCAGATTGGGGTTCTGATGGGCACGGCCTATCTGTTTACCTCTGAGATCGTGGATTCGGGGGCCATTGTGCCTGACTATCAGGATGTTGCCCTTGGCACGGACACCACACAAGCCCTGTGGGAAGGCCCCGGTTTTGCCAGCCGCTGTGCTGTGACCCCCATTGCCAACGAGTTCCGCGCCAAACGGGCTGAAATGCAATCTGGCGGTGCCACCATTACCGAGATCAAGGACGCGCTGGAACATTATACGTTGGGCCGATTGCGCATGGCCACCAAGGGCATTGCCCGCACCGGCCCGGATGGCACGCTGACGGACATTCCCGAGGACCAGCGCCGCGCGCAGGGGATGTATATGATTGGCCAGGTCGCCGCCTTGCAAAACAAGGTACAGAGCATTGCCGATCTGCATGACACCGTCGCAAACGGTTCGGCCCGGCATCTACAGGCCTTTGCGCCAATCGCACATGTGCCCGCACAAGCCAGCCCGCCAAAACCGGCAGATATCGCCATCGTTGGCATGTCTACTCTGTTGCCCGGATCGGATACGCTGGAGGGCTACTGGCGGCGCATCACCAGCGGCAAAAGCGCCATTCGTGAAATCCCCAAGGATCGCTGGTCTCTTACCGGTTACTTTTCGGATGATCCCAAAGAGCGTGACAAGATCTATTCGATGCGGGGCGGCTTTTTGCCCGACATCGCCTTTAATCCGCTGAACTACGGCATTCCGCCTATGTCGATCCCGTCGGTCGATCCAATGCAACTTCTGACACTCGAAGTTGTCTCGGACGCGCTGAACGATGCGGCCATGGGCGGTGACCACACGATCGAGCGTGAACGCATGTCGGTGGTCTTTGGGTTTTCCGGTGGCTTGGGTGAAGTGGGCGCAAAATACGCCACCCGTGCGGAACTGACCCGCCTGATGGGCAAAGTGCCCGAGGAAATGCTGGCGCGCCTGCCCGAATGGACCGAGGACAGTTTTGCCGGCCTTTTGCCCAACGTTGCGGCAGGGCGCGTGGCCAACCGGTTTGATCTGGGGGGCACCAACCAGGTTGTTGATGCCGCCTGTGCCTCATCTCTTGCTGCGCTTTATTCGGCTGTTCTTGAGCTGGAAACAGGACGGGCCGACGCGGTGATCGCGGGTGGCGTTGATACGCTGCAATCTCCCTTTGGCTATCTGTGTTTTGCCAAAACCACAGCCCTCAGCCCGCGCGGTGTGTGCAACACCTTTGACAAGGATGCCGACGGTATCGTCATTTCCGAAGG
>DFBW01000265.1:0-717 GCA_002366775.1 Roseovarius sp. UBA3070
TCACGCCAGCTCTCAGGCCTTCGCGCGCTCAGCCCCTTGGGTGATGGCATCGCGTAGCTTCTTTTCCAGCGTTTTTTGTTTGGAGTCAGAGTAAAACTTCAACCCGAACATGTCCTTCACATAAAACGTATCCACCACCTGCTCGCCATATGTCGCAATCACGGCCGAGTTGATATAGACGTTGCCATTCGCCAGCGTGCGGGTCAGATCATAAAGCAGGCCGGGGCGGTCGCGGGTGTCGACCTCGATGATCGTGTAGATTTCCGAACCATCGTTGTCAAAAGTGATATGTGTGGGCACCCGAAAGGCGCGTTCACGCTTGTTGATCTTGTCGCGGTCTTTGATGGCATCGCGCGCCACCACGTCACCCCTCAGGGTTTTGTGGATCATCTGGCGCAGGCGCGGCAGGCGGGCGCTTTCATATGGGTGGCCATCGGCATCTTGTATCCAGAAGGCCGCAGTGGCAAAGCCGTCCTTTGATGTATAGGTGCGTGCGTCCACCACATTGGCGCCGACCAGCGCCAGCGCGCCCGCCAGCCGTGAAACGATCCCTGGATGATCGGCCAGTGCAAAACAGGCACGAGTGACATCACGGTCCTCGTCTACGTCCAGATCAATTGCCACATCATTCTCGCTCAGATCACGCAGCAGCCGGGCAAAAATCACATGTGCAGTGACATGCAGCCCCTGCCAATAGGGCGGGTAATGTCGGGCGAC
>DFBW01000265.1:795-20301 GCA_002366775.1 Roseovarius sp. UBA3070
TCCATTGCGCGCCGGGTTTGGCGGTACAATGCGCGGATCAACGACGCCTTCCAGTTGTTCCATGTGCCAGGCCCAACGCCGCGAATGTCACAGACCGTCAGCACACACAGCAAATCCAGCCGTTCGCGGGTCTGCACCAGCTTGGCAAAATCCCGCACTGTGCGCGGATCGGCAATATCGCGTTTCTGGGCCATGTCCGACATCAGCAGATGAAACCGGATCAGCCATTCCACAGTGTCAACTTCGCCCGGCTTCAGCCCCAGTCGAGGGGCAACTTTGCGGGCGATTTTTGCACCCAAAATCGAATGATCTTCATCCCGCCCTTTGCCGATATCATGCAACAAAAGGGCCACATAGAGCACCCTGCGGTTCACCCCTTCTTTAAGGATGGATGAGGCCACAGGCAGCTCTTCCACCAGCTCTTTGCGCTCAATCTGGGCCAGGTGGCTGATGCATTGGATGATATGCTCGTCCACGGTGTAATGGTGATACATGTTGAACTGCATCATAGCCACAATCGGCTCAAATTCGGGGATAAACACCGACAGCACACCCAATTCGTTCATCCGGCGCAGGGCGCGCTCGGGGTTGCCGTGTTTTAGCAGCAACCCCAGAAACAACTTCTGTGCTTCTGGATCGGTGCGAAAGGCATCGTCGATCAGGTGCAGGTTTGCCGTGACCAGCCGCATCGCATCAGGGTGGATCAACATGCCGGTACGCAGGCCTTCTTCAAACACGCGCAATAGGTTCAGCCGGTCCTTCAGAAAGGTCTTGGGGGCGGCTATGTCCAGGCGACCATGCACTTCCTTATAGCCCGGTTTCAGCTTCTTTTTGCGGCTGAACAGGCGTTGCAGCAAGGGGGCAGATTTGACGTGTATCGCCTCCAGTTTGGTCAGGAAGATGCGCGTGAGATCGCCAACCGCGGTGGCATGGCGGAAATATTCCTGCATGAAATGTTCAACAGCGCGACGCCCGGCCGTATCAACATATCCCATGCGCTCGGCCACTTCGACCTGCAAATCAAACGCCAGCTGGTCATTGGGGCGCTTGGTCAGCAGATGCAGTTGGCACCGCGTCGCCCAAAGGAAGTTATGTGCCTTGGCAAAGGTGTCATATTCGTCCTCGGTAAACACGCCCAACCGTACCAATTCGGCAGTGTCCTCAACCTGATAGATATATTTGGCGATCCAATATAGCGATTGCAGATCACGCAATCCGCCTTTGCCTTCTTTCACGTTCGGTTCGACCATATAGCGCTGGTTGCCCTGCTTGATATGGCGCTCGTCGCGCTCTTCCAGTTTGGCTTCGGTGAACTCGCGTTCGGTGCCTTTGAACAATTTCTTGCGCAGGGTCTGGTTCAGCTTATCCGCCAAAGCGGCATCACCCGCCAGAAAACGGTTTTCCAACAGGGCCGTGCGAATGGTGAAATCTTCGCGCCCCAGCCGCAGGCAATCGGGGATGGTGCGGCTGGCATGACCCACTTTCAGACGCAAGTCCCACAGGACATAAAGCATGCTTTCAATCACACTTTCTGCCCAAGGGGTGATTTTGGAAGGCGTCAAAAACAGCAGATCGACATCCGATTCCGGGGCCATTTCACCACGGCCATATCCGCCCACCGCGCAGATGGCGATGCGCTCAGCTTCGGTTGGGTTGGGCAGTGGGTGCAGGACACGCGTGGCCAGATCAAACACTGTCAGGATCAGGCAATCGGCCAGCCAGCTATATGACGATATCGCTGCCTCGGCCGAGCGTGGATGCCCGCCCAGAGCAGTGGCGATCGCTGTACGCCCGCGGTCTTGGGCGTCTCGCAGCACTGACACCATCGTCTTGCGCAGTTCTGTGCTGTCGCCCTCGTGCGCTGCTTCAGCCTCGGCCATGGCAGCACTCATCGCTGAGGTATCAAAGATATCGTCAGCCGGGCAAATCAGCTTGGCTGGTTTTGGCTCAGATCCGTTCATGCGAGCGTCCAGCATACGCACGCTATCAGAACCCGGCCCCGCCAAAGCCTTGTGGTGCGTTTTCAATGATCACAACCTTGTTGTTGCGGATCGTGGCAATCGCCAGTCCACGTTCATTCGTGCCATCAGGGCGCAGACGGAAAACACCGCTGACCCCTTTGAAGCCGGCGGATTGGGTCAATGCTCCTCGGCTCAACGCATCACGTTTGCCGGATTTAACCAAAGCGCCGACTGCGGCAATACCGTCATAGGCCAGCCCTGCAATGGCATGGGGTCGCTCGCCATTGGCGGCGGCAAACCGATTGCGGAACTGTGCTGCACGCGCGGGGTCTGGCAGAGTGAACCAACCACCCTGAACGCCGGGCAATTCCAGCGTTTGAGGCGGCGTGTCCCAACGTGCCAGGCCGATATATTGCGTCGTGTCGGGGCCAAGGCCCGCTTCGGGCAGCATTTGCGCAAAGAGCGGCAGGGCTCCGGCCGCATTGGCGGTCATGAAAATAGCGTCAGCATTGCCGCTGGCGGCAGCAGATTTCACCTTCGGAATTGCGCTCACCACACCTTGCTGTGAGAAATCATAGCCCACAGCCCCCACAACCGAGCCACCATTGGCGGCCATGGCTTGTGCAATCGCTTGTTTGCCCAACTGGCCTGCAAGGTTGTTGGAATAAACCGTCAGCACCCGCTTTTTGCCCTGGCGTGCCGAATATCCGGCCAAGCGGTTGGCGGTGTTGTCAAAGGTTTGTCCCAGAATAAACAGGTTGCCACCGGCGATCGTCGGGTTGTTTGAAAAAGCCAGCACATTGACGTTTTTGTTGGCCACTGAAACCGCTGCGGCATTGGCGGCTTCTGCATGCAATGGGCCTATGATGATTTTGGCGCCATCAGCCACGGCATTTAAGGCGGCCTCCTGGGCACGCGCGGCACTGCCGCCGGTGCCATAGACTCGCAAGTCGATTTTCACGCCTTGCAGATCGGCCACCGCCAGACGTGCGGCACGCTCCAGATCACGCGCCAGTTTCTGCTCTTGCGGGCTGGCGGCGCCGTGGGGCACCAACAAGGCCACTGCAACCGGCGCGCCGGGGCTAATATTGGGGCCATCTCCACCACCCAGGCTAACGGGTTGGCAGGCGGCCAGCGCCCAAAGCGCGGCAATCAGAACAAAGATACGGCCGACTATCTTGCGGGCCGTGGCAAAAGCGGCAAACATGGTACGTCTCACTCCCTGAGCGTGGCTGGGTTTCTCCGCCACGGATTGGGGGCAATAATAAACGTCATACAGGGCGGGTCCAGTGGTGAATTCCAAGATGCAGAAGCTGCCGACAGGTTTGTACCTGATTGCGACACCAATCGGCACAGCACGTGACATCACATTGCGTGCGCTCGATTTGCTGGCCAGCGCCGATATGCTGGTGGCCGAAGACACGCGCAGCTTGCGCAAACTGATGGATATTCACGCGATTGCGCTGCGGGACCGGCCTTTGGTGTCGTACCATGATCACAATGGAGACAGGGCGCGTCCGCGTGTTCTACAGGCCTTGGCGGCGGGCCAGTCGGTGCTTTATGCATCTGAAGCGGGCACGCCAATGGTGGCTGATCCTGGGTTTGATCTGGCGCGGGCTGCGGTGGCTGATGGGCATTTGTTGGTGTCGGCTCCGGGGCCGTCAGCGGTGATCACGGCGCTGACACTGTCAGGCCTGCCCACTGATCAATTTCATTTTGCAGGCTTCCTTCCCAATGCGGCGTCCAAGCGAAAATCCGCACTTTCTGCTTTGGCGCAGGTGCCCGGCACGCTGATATTTTACGAATCGCCCAAACGGGTCGCGGCGATGTTGCGGGATGCCTGTGCGGTTCTGGGCGGCGATCGGGCGGCGGTGATGTGCCGTGAATTGACCAAGAAATTTGAAGAGGTACTCCGCAATCCGCTGGCTGAACTGGCCGAAATTGCATCCCAGCGGACCTTCAAAGGGGAGATTGTCGTGCTGATTGGCAATGCACCTAAACGATCTGTTCATGAAGATGACATAAGCTCAGCCCTGCAAGAGGCGCTTGAAACGCATTCTCTGAGGGATGCAACGGATATGGTCTCGGGCGAATTGGGCCTGCCACGTCGTCAGGTTTATCAAATGGCTTTGAAGCTTGGAAAAGACAGGTAATGCAACATTTTGATCCATCTTCTGCAGTGGCCACTCCGGTACAAACCCGGCAGGACCGGGGGCGCCGTGCCTATCTTTCAGGTGTTGCTGGCGAACAGGCCGTTGCCCGCGAGTATAATCGCCGTGGCGCTGTTTTGTTGGCCAGCCGTTGGCGTGGTCAGGGCGGTGAGATTGATCTTGTCTTTGCCGATGGTGACGTCATCGTCTTTGTCGAAGTGAAGAAAGGCCGATCCTTTGATGCCGCCCTTAACCGGCTGTCTGAGGTGCAGATGTTGCGTATTCATCGCGCGGCCTCGGAGTATCTGGGGACGACTCCCAACGGACAATTAAGTGAGGTTCGTTTTGATCTGGCCCTGGTGAATGACACCGGAGCCGTGAAAATCATGCAAAACGCATTTGGTCATTTCTGAATTGCACAGCCCTGCTTCATGTCCCATGTAATAGGGATGTGAAACGCCCAAGGGGGATGGCCTGTGAAAATAGCCTTTCAAATGGATCCGATTGGCCCGATCGACATCAATGCTGACAGCACGTTCCGTCTTGCCGAAGAAGCGCAGGCGCGTGGACATGAGTTGTTCTACTATACACCTGACAAGCTGGCCTATGATCAGGGACGGGTGACTGCACGAGGCTGGCCTTTGACCGTGCAGCGGGTTGAGGGGGATCATTTCACCCTTGGGAAAGAGGCCACTGTTGATCTGGCCGATTATGATGTTGTCTGGCTGCGCCAAGACCCGCCTTTTGATATGTTCTATATCACCACCACCCATATTCTTGAGCGGCTGTCGCCCGGAACGCTGGTGGTCAATGATCCTTTTTGGGTGCGCAACTACCCTGAAAAATTGCTGATCCTTGATTTCCCTGACCTCATGCCACCCACCGCGATTACCCGGGATATTGAAACCATCAAAGCCTTTCGTGCCCAGCATGGCGATGTGATCATCAAGCCGCTATACGGCAATGCTGGGGCTGGTGTGTTTCATCTGCCGCCTGAGGATCGCAACCTCAATTCTCTGCATGAAATGTTCACTAGCTTTTCGCGTGAGCCTTTGATTGTACAGAAGTTTCTGCCCGAAATCACCCAAGGCGATAAACGTGTAATCCTTGTGGATGGTGAACCTGTGGGGGCCATCAACCGGGTGCCTGCCAAGGGCGAAACGCGCTCGAATATGCATGTCGGTGGGCGGCCCGAGCAGATAGACCTGAATGACCGCGACCGCGAGATTTGTGACCGGATCGGGCCGCTACTGCGTGAGAAAGGCCAGATTTTTGTGGGCATTGACGTGATTGGCCGCTACCTGACCGAAATCAACGTGACTTCGCCCACCGGCATTCAAGAGCTGGAGCGGTTTGACGGGGCCAACATCGCCGCCAAAATTTGGGATGCGATTGAAGCACGCCGTGCATGAGTTTGGTCAAGAAAATACTCAACCCTTACCTGCGCTGGACTGAAAAACCACATTTGCAGCGCGCGACCCCTGAAAAGATGCGTCGCTCGATTGAAATGAAAGCGAAGTTGTTTTTCTGGCGCCCCTTGGGGACACGGTATGGCAAACGTGACTTGCATCATGAGGGGAGAATCCTGCGTGCTGTGACGGTGAATACACCCAAAGACCAAGGGCCGTTGGTGTTGTATTTTCATGGTGGCGGCTATGTGTTCGGCTCGCCGCATACGCATAAGGCCATGCTGGCGAAACTTGCACAGATTAGCGGTTGTGCTGCCGTGTTGCCGCACTATCGGCTGGCCCCTGAACATGCCTTCCCCGCCCCGCCCGAAGATGCGATGACGGCCTACCGCGCGGTGATGGATTACCCGGGCGGAGTTGTGTTGGGAGGCGACAGTGCCGGGGGTGGCCTGGCACTGTCATTGTTGGGTGAGATTACACGACTAGGCTTGCAACAACCTGTTGGAACATTTGCATTTTCGCCACTCACTGACTTAAGGTTTTCCACCCCCAGCATCGTGAAGAACGACCCCGTGGATGTGGTGCTACCTGGCGCGCGTGTCGGCGAGTTCGCGGACGTTTATCTGCAAGGAGGCGATCCCACCGATCCACGCGCCTCGCCGTTGTTGGCCAAATTTGAAGGCGCCAGTCCGGTTTGGATCACGGTGGGGGATACGGAAATTCTGCTGGATGACGCCACACGCATGGCGGAGGTGCTGCGTGCGCAGGGTGTCGATGTTACGCTGACAGTTGAGGATAATCTGCCGCATGTTTGGCCAATATTTCACAATATGCTGCCCGAAGCGCGCAGCACCATTCAGGCGTTGGCCAGCTGGATTGCCGATCGATCTGCTTGTGGTACGCGATAGCTGATCGCCTCGGCCACATGCGGGCGATGCACATTGTTTGAACCATCCAAATCCGCAATTGTGCGGGCCACGCGTAACACCCTGTGATAGCCGCGCGCAGTCAGGCCGAATCGCTCTGCGACGCGGGTTAGCAGCTCTCGGCCTTCGGCATCCGGGGTCGCCACGTCCTCCAAAGCTGCGCCTTCGGCATCGGCATTCAGGCGCATTTTGGGGTCAGCGCTAAAGCGCAGTTGTTGCACTGCACGCGCTGCTGCAACCCGTTCGGCCACCTGGGCGGAACTGTCACCACTGCTGGGCAGGTCAAGATCGCTGAAGGCCACAGGCGGGACATCGACACGCAAATCGAACCGGTCCATCAGTGGGCCTGAGATGCGGCCCAAATAGTCATCGCCACAGATAGGGGCACGGGTGCA
The DNA here is from genome assembly GCA_002366775.1 of Roseovarius sp. UBA3070. GTDB lineage: Bacteria > Pseudomonadota > Alphaproteobacteria > Rhodobacterales > Rhodobacteraceae > Roseovarius. Next base: position 7,637 of record DFBW01000265.1, read on the forward strand.
TGCCCGCGCAGGATCGCTCAGATAGCCGCATTTGCAGGGGTTTGCCGCCGCGATCAACATAAACCGGCAGGGGTATTTTATATGGGCATTGGCGCGGGCTATCATGACCTCGCCGGTTTCAATTGGCTGGCGCAGGGTTTCCAGCACGGTGCGGGGAAATTCGGGAAATTCATCCATAAACAGCACGCCATTATGTGCCAGGCTTATTTCGCCAGGATTGGCGCGCCGACCTCCGCCCACGATCGCCGCCATTGAGGCCGTGTGATGGGGCTCGCGAAAGGGGCGCGTGCGGCAAATACCACCTTCATCCAGCAAGCCGACCATGGATTGGATCATTGAGGTTTCCAGTGCCTCAGTGGCGGACAGGGGCGGCAAAATACCGGGCACACGGCTGGCAAGCATGGATTTACCAGACCCCGGAGGGCCGACCAGCATCAGATGGTGCCGCCCGGCAGCAGCGATTTCCAGTGCCCGTTTGGCACGTTCCTGGCCTTTGATATCGCGCAGGTCGCGGGCGCCGTGACCTTGGATTACTTCTCCCGGTTCGGCCGGGGGCAGGGGGGATTGGCCGGTGTAATGGCGCACCACATCGCCAAGGCTGGCCGCGCCGATCACCTGTGCGGCACCAACCCAGGCCGCTTCGGCACCCGAGGCTTTGGGGCACAGAAGTGTGCGGCCTTCTTCGGCAGCGGCCATGGCAGCGGGCAAAGCGCCGATCACGGGCACCAAAGCCCCGTCAAGTGACAGCTCGCCCAGGGCACAGGCCGTTTCAACCGCGTCCTTTGGGATAATTTCGAGTGCGGCCAGCAACGCCAGCGCGATAGGCAGGTCAAAGTGGCTGCCCTCTTTGGGCATATCGGCAGGGCTAAGATTGACCGTGATGCGTTTGGATGGCAGCGCAATGGCCATTGAGCTGAGGGCCGTGCGCACCCGGTCACGCGCTTCACTGACAGCTTTGTCGGGCAGGCCCACAATGGAAAAGGCGGGCATGCCGGGGGTGACGGCGCATTGCACCTCGACCGGCTTGGCCTCGACCCCTTCAAAGGCGACTGTATATGCGCGCGCAATCATCCCGACCCTTTCGTTCATCTTGGTTAACGCTATCGCATCATGAATTTACGAAAGGTTAATATGTGAAGGTCGGATTATAAGTATTTTGGGAAAGATGAAGCAGGGGGGCAGCCCACCGGGGGCAAGCGGGCGCGAAGAAATGGGCGAAAGCACGCCCTTTCGTATTTCGGCGCAATCCGGTAATCCTCGGCCAAATTTGTGTTTACAAAGGCCAGCTCATGAAACCCGTGCGTATGCTATCGAGTATTCTAACCGTTGGCGGCTGGACATTGATGAGCCGGATTTTGGGGTTTGCGCGCGATGTGCTGATTGCCAGTTTTCTGGGGCCGGGGGCGGCGATGGATGCCTTTGTGGCTGCGTTCCGTTTGCCCAACATGTTCCGGCGTTTCTTTGCGGAAGGCGCGTTTAACGCGGCCTTTGTGCCGATGTTTTCCAAGCGGCTTGAGGCGGATGAGGATGCGGCGGAATTTGCGTCACTCGCGTTGTCGGGACTGGCGTTGGTTCTTTTGGCGTTGACCGGGTTGGCGATGGTGTTCATGCCCGCATTGGTCTGGGCCACCGCCGAAGGGTTTTCGGGGGATGCGCGATTTGATCTGACGGTTGGCTATGGTCGGATCGTCTTTCCCTATATCTTGTTCATTTCACTGGCAGCATTGTTGTCGGGCGCGTTGAATGCTGCGGGCCGTTTTGCGGCGGCGGCGGCGGCCCCTGTGGTGTTGAACATCATGCTGGTGATTGCCATGCTTGGGGCGTGGTATTTGGGCGGCGAGGTGGTGCAAGCCTTGGTGTGGACCATTCCTTTTGCCGGTGTGGCGCAGCTGGCGCTGGTCTGGGTGGCGGCCTCGCGTGCGGGGCTGCATATCCATATCAAACGCCCACGCTGGACGCCCGAGATGGCGCAGTTGGTGCATATTGCCGTCCCGGCGGCCTTGGCGGGTGGGGTGATGCAGATCAACCTTTTGGTGGGTCAACAGGTGGCCTCGCATTATGACAAGGCGATCAGTTGGTTGTATTCGGCTGATCGGCTCTATCAATTGCCATTGGGGGTTGTCGGGATTGCGGTGGGCATTGTGTTGTTGCCTGATCTGTCACGCCGCCTGAAGGCCCAAGATCACACCGGCGCACGCGAGGCATTGTCACGCGCCGGAGAGATATCGCTGGCACTGACCATCCCATCAGCCGTGGCCTTGATGGTGATCCCGATCCCGCTTGTGACGGTGTTGTTTGAACGCGGTGCCTTTGGCGTGGATGATACAGCCGCCACTGCGCTGGCAGTGAGCATCTATGGCTTGGGCCTGCCTGCATTTGTGTTGCAAAAGCTACTGCAACCGGTGTTTTTTGCCCGCGAAGACACCAAATCCCCGTTTCGCTATGCGGTGGTGGCCATGGTGATTAATGCGGCATTGGCGATTGGGCTGGCCTATTACATCGGATGGGTTGCGGCGGCGATTGCCACCACGATGGCCGGCTGGGTCATGGTTGGGTTGCTTGCCCTTGGGGCGCGCCAGTTTGGTGAAGTGGCCCGGTTTGACAAACGCTTCTGGAGCCGGATGTGGCGCATTGTTCTGGCTTCGGTGTTCATGGGTTGGGTGTTGTGGATGGCAGCCCTGGCACTGAATCCGTTCATCCTGATCCCGGTGCTGCGTTGGCTGGCATTGCTGTTGCTGATTGCGATCGGTGCCGGGACCTATTTCTGCGCCGGACGCTTGCTGGGCGCCTTCAGGAAGGGTGAACTGAAGTCAGCCTTCCAACGCTAAACAAGGGTTTAAAGCGCATCTCCTTTAACCAGAGGCAGGTTTTACGCGAAGTGCTTTAGTCGTGGCGCATTTTGGCGCGTAGTTTGTGAAAGCCGCCAGGGCTGAGCACAAAAGACGCCAAAAACCCGGCGACAAACCCGCCAATATCGGCCAGCCATTCGCCATTGCCACCAAACAGCAGGCCGAACACCAGTTGGATCACCAGCAAAAAACCGATCAATGTAAAGGCCCGGAATTTCTGAGCGCCCATTTGTTCCAGCTTCAGCCACATCAGATAAGTGAACCCGCCGATCAGCCCATAAACACCGGGAAACGCCCCGATCAGCCAGGGCGACCCGCCCGCAAACAGACCATAGGTCAGTCCGCCAGCGGCCAGCGAAATCACAAACAGCACCAGCGTGGCCCATTGGTTGAACACATCCCCCACAAATTTGCCCAAGGCCAGCACCATGGCACCGGCAAACACAGCATGGGTGAAACTGGCATGCACAAACCCATAGGTGACAAAACGTTTCAGCAGCTCATGCGGGTAGCGGTGATTTTCAATCATCCAGGCCATAAGGTCCCGGTTGAAGCCGTATTGCTCAATCGCGCCATTGCGCCAGCCAACGGCCTGAGGCCCGCCCAGCAACCCCCGTGTTCCCAGCGAAAAAGCGGCTTCAATCAGCACAATCGCCAAAAACAGCGCCACCATCACGGGGGGCACAGGGTTGATCGGGCTTTGGGTGTTTGGATCACTGCTCATCATCGGCCTCTGCTTGACGGGGCTGCGGCCTATCGTTACGCGAGGCAGACAAAGAAATCCAGACGGAGAGTTCCATGTCGCAGGTGGTCCGCACACCCCGCGTTTTTTCAGGCATCCAGCCCTCGGGCGGGCTGACCTTGGGTAATTATCTGGGCGCGATGAAGCGCTTTGTTGATATGCAGGATGAAGGCATCGAGACGATCTACTGTATGGTTGATCTGCATGCCATCACCGTCTGGCAGGACCCCGACAAATTGCGCCATGCCACGCGCGAACTGTGTGCAGGCTATATTGCCAGCGGGCTGGACCCCGAAAAATCCATCCTGTTCAATCAGTCTCAGGTGGCCGAGCACACGCAAATGGCCTGGATTTTCAACTGTGTCGCCCGCATGGGCTGGATGCAGCGGATGACGCAATTTAAGGATAAGGCAGGCAAGAATGCGCAGAATGCCTCGCTTGGATTGTTTGGCTACCCGGCGCTGATGGCGGCGGATATTCTGGTTTATCACACCACCCGTGTGCCCGTGGGAGAAGATCAAAAACAGCATCTGGAACTAACCCGTGATATCGCGGCGAAGTTTAACCATGATTATGGTGTTGATTTCTTTCCCATCACCGAACCCGTCATCGAAGGCGCCGCCACACGAGTGATGAGCCTGCGTGACGGGTCAAAGAAAATGTCGAAGTCCGATCCATCGGATATGTCGCGCATCAACCTGACTGATGACGCCGATACGATCGCCAAGAAGATCCGCAAAGCCAAGACCGACCCCGAGCCTTTGCCCTCTGAGGTGGAAGGGCTGGCAGAGCGCCCCGAGGCGCGCAACCTGATCAACATTTATGCCGCACTGAATGAGCAAAGCGTGGAGCAGGTGATGGCGGATGTAGGGGGGCGCGCGTTTTCTGAGTTCAAGCCGATGTTGGCGGAACTGGCGGTTGCGAAGATGTCGCCAATCTCAGGTGAGATGGCCCGCCTTATGCAAGACACCGCCGAGATCGACCGTATTCTTACAAGTGGCGCTGCGCGGGCGCGCACAATTGCCGCACCAATCCTGAAGCAAACCTATGAAATTGTAGGGATGGTGGGGGCGTAGCCGTGCAATTGTGCACGTCATCTGCGCCCTGAGTGGGAGTTGTGCAAACACGATCAGGGGCGCTATGGTTTGGGCCAGAACAACGAAAGCTCCTGCCATGTCCCAGCCCATTCACCCACAAACCAGCATTGGTCATGTGCATCTGAAAGTGGCCGATCTGGACCGCGCCATCGGGTTTTATGCGGGGGTTCTGGGCTTTGAGGTGCAACAGCGCAGTGACACCGCGGCATTTTTATCGGCCGGGGGCTATCACCATCATCTGGGCCTGAACACCTGGGAGTCCGTCGGCGGCACCCCGCCCCCCAAAGGGCACACCGGGTTGTTTCACACGGCGTTTTTATATGCTGACCGGGCGCAGCTGGGGGATGCATTGCGCCGGGTGATGGCGGCGGGCATTCCGTTGGAGGGGGCTGCGGATCATGGCGTGAGCGAGGCGATTTACCTCTCAGACCCCGATGGCAACGGAGTAGAGCTGTACCGCGACCGGGATGAGGCCGATTGGCCAAGGGATGCGCAGGGCAATCTGACCATGTTCAGTGCACGGCTTGATCTGGAGGCATTGCTGGCCGAGGCGCCCTGAGGGGCAGGCGTTAATCTGCACATTTCCTGGCCTTCCATTCGCCACAGCCCGGTGGGCAGGCCGTCTGGCCCTCTGTTGGATATTCGAATGTACTGCGTCTATTTCCCAGCCGAAGACGCCGCCCAATCCCAATACATCTCGCGTACCCTGCGTGTTACGGGGCCAATCTGATACGACCGGTCCTCAAACGCGCTGACAGGTGTGACCTTCATCATATTGCCAGACAGGAACACCTCGTCGGCATCTTCAAAATCTGCAAAGCTCATCACGTTTTCATGCACGACAACACCATCAGCCCGCAGGTTTTTGATGTGCCGCGCACGGGTGATACCGGCCAGAAAAGTACCGTTGGGCACAGGCGTGAATACCTCGCCATCCTTTACTGCAAACACATTGGCTGTCGCTGTTTCCGCCACATTGCCCAGGGCATCGGCAACCAAAGCGTTGGAAAACCCTTTGGAGCGCGCCTCGGCCAACATGCGGGCATTGTTGGGATAAAGGCACGCCGCCTTGGCGTTGACCACCGCGTCCTCCAATACCGGGCGGCGAAACCGGGTGCGGGTCAGCGTGGCGCTGTCTTGGGGTTGGGCCATGGGGATTTCTTCCAGGCAGATGGCAAACCCGGCTTCGCCACCTTCTTTGGGCACGATGGCCGACATGCCGCCGTCAATCGCCCAATACATAGGCCGGATGTATACAGCGGCGTCGGGCGCATAAAACTTCAGCCCCTCGCGCACAATGGCCACCATATCATCACTCGCCACATTCGGCTCAACCATCAACGCCCGCGCCGAGTCATTCACCCGCGCGCAATGCTTGTCCAGATCGGGCGTCAGCCCATTGGCTAGGCGTGCACCATCAAACACATTGCTGCCCAGCCACATGCCGTGATCTGCGGCCTTCATCAAAGGCACATCACCTTTGTGCCAGCTGCCGTTGAAATAGGTGTGGATGTTGATACCGGTGGCCATGGTGCGTTCCTCTGTGGTGTCGTGCGCACCCTATGCCTGCGGTGCGGGGGCGTCCAGAGGGGCAGCGCTATCACAGGCGACTGGATCAGGCATATTGAGGCTGTGGACCACCGGAACCAGAATTATTTTGATCTGAGCGAAATTTTAAAGGACGATTGAGGAAGATTCGCTATTCAGGCCGAGTCGCGGTTAAATTTGTGATCACGGCATTTTTAATGTGATCACAAACACTGAATTTGCGACAATTTGCCAGTGAATGGCTGCATTTAACGCTGTGCACCCGTGACAGTCGCGCTAAAACGGGGCACAACAAGGCAAAGCTGTTGGCGCTGCCCGCGCCCAAGCCTGCGAGAGAGGACAAATTACATGGCCGATGTGAACCGGGGCAATCGCCCGCTTTCACCCCATCTGACAATCTATCGCCCGCAACTGACCTCCATTACCTCGATCCTGACGCGGATCACCGGCAACGCCCTGTTGGTGGGGGCGCTTTTGGTGGTGTGGTGGCTGTTGGCTGCGGCCACATCGCCTGCGTATTTCGCTAAGGTTGATGGCATCGTCACCAGCTTCTTTGGTGATCTGATCATGTTCGGCTCGCTCTGGGCGCTGTGGTATCACTCGCTGGCCGGTCTGCGGCACCTGATCTGGGACAACGCCAAGATGCTTGAACTGGGCGTCGCCGAGAAACTGGGCTGGGCCGTTATTGCCGGGTCGGTCATCCTGACCATTCTTACCGTCATCGTTATCTAAGGAGGCCGAGCACATGCGCTACCTGACTGATCGTAAACGTGCCGAGGGCTTGGGGGCTTCCGGCTCGGGCGTGCACCACTTCTGGGCAATGAAGCTCTCCTCTGCGGCCTTGCTGTTCTTGGTTCCGTTGTTCATCTTCACCTTTGGCCCGATGCTGGGTGAGCCGCACGCTGATGTGGTGGCCTATTTCGCACGGCCTTTCCCGGCGATCATAGCGGCGCTTACCATCGTCGTGGGGTTCAAACACTTCCGCGACGGGGCGCAAGTGATGATTGAGGACTATGTGCACGGTACCGCGCAAAAGGTCTGGATCATCGCCGTGACCTGCCTCAGCTACGGCGCCATGGCCACAGGCCTGTTCGCCATCGCCAAAATCGCCCTTTAAAGACCGGAGTTTATTGAAATGGCTGCTTACGAATACGAGACGCATGAATATGACGTCGTGGTCGTCGGTGCTGGTGGCGCCGGTCTGCGTGCGACACTTGGCATGGCCGAGCAGGGCTTGCGCACCGCCTGCGTAACCAAAGTGTTCCCGACCCGCTCACATACGGTTGCCGCACAGGGTGGCATCGCGGCATCGCTTGGCAATATGGGCCCCGACAGCTGGCAGTGGCATATGTATGACACGATCAAAGGCTCTGACTGGCTGGGCGATACCGATGCAATGGAATATCTGGCGCGTGAAGCACCCAAGGCGGTGTACGAGCTGGAACATTACGGCGTGCCGTTTTCGCGCACCGAAGAAGGCAAGATTTACCAACGCCCCTTCGGTGGCCACACCACCGAATTTGGCGAAGGCCCGCCCGTGCAGCGCACCTGTGCCGCGGCCGACCGCACCGGCCACGCCATTCTGCACACGCTTTATGGTCAAAGCCTGAAAAACAACGCCGAATTCTACATCGAATATTTCGCCATTGATCTGATCATGTCAGATGATGGCGTCTGCACTGGCGTCGTCTGCTGGAAGCTGGATGACGGCACCATGCACATTTTCAACGCCAAGATGGTCGTGCTGGCCACGGGTGGTTATGGGCGTGCCTATTTCTCGGCCACCTCTGCGCATACCTGCACAGGTGATGGCGGTGGCATGGTGGCGCGTGCGGGCCTGCCGCTGCAGGATATGGAATTCGTGCAATTCCACCCCACTGGCATCTATGGCTCGGGCTGTCTGATTACGGAGGGCGCGCGCGGCGAAGGTGGCTATCTGACCAATTCCGAGGGCGAGCGGTTTATGGAGCGCTATGCGCCCAACTATAAAGACCTCGCGCCGCGTGACTATGTGTCTCGCTCCATGACTATGGAAATCCGTGAAGGGCGCGGTGTGGGCGCAGGCGGGGATCATATCCACCTGAACCTCAGCCACCTGCCGCCCGAAGCGCTGAATCTGCGCCTGCCCGGTATTTCGGAAAGCGCCAAGATTTTTGCCGGTGTGGACGTCACCAAAGAGCCGATCCCGGTTCTGCCCACCGTGCATTACAACATGGGCGGCATCCCGACGAATTACTGGGGTGAAGTGCTCAACCCCACCAAGAAAGACCCCAATGCCACCGTACCCGGCCTGATGGCCGTGGGCGAGGCGGGCTGTGCAAGCGTGCACGGCGCCAACCGGCTTGGCTCCAACTCGCTGATTGATCTGGTGGTCTTTGGCCGTGCTGCGGCGATACGCGCAGGCACTGTAGTGGACCGCGCAGCGGCTGTCCCCGCCACCAATGTCGGCCAGGTGGACAAGGCGTTTGATCGTTTTGACACATTGCGCAATGCCGATGGTGATACCACAACCGCCGATCTGCGTCTGGAAATGCAGCGCACGATGCAAGAAGACGCTGCCGTCTTCCGCACCTCCAAAACGCTGGCTGAAGGTGTGAAAAAGATGAACACCATCGCTGGCAAATTGTCGGATCTCAAAGTCACCGATCGCAGCCTCGTGTGGAACTCGGACCTGATGGAAACGCTTGAGCTGACCAACCTGATGCCCAACGCTTTGGCCACCATCAACGGGGCTGAGGCCCGCCAGGAAAGCCGCGGCGCCCACGCCCATGAGGATTTCTCAACCCGCGACGATGAAAAGTGGCGCGTGCACACGATTTCGCATGTTGATGGGGCCAAGGTGAAACTGACCTATCGCCCGATTGTCGAGGCACCGCTGACGACTGAAAAAGAGGGCGGTATTGCTCTCAAGAAAATCGCGCCAAAAGAGCGGACATTCTGATGGGGGACATCTGACAATGCTGAAAACCATTTTGAACGGAGCGGTGATCGTGTCGTTGCTGGGGCTTACTGCCTGCACGCCTGCAACAATCAAGCCCGATGCCCTGGTGGCGCAATGTCAGGCCGAGGCCGCCCCCGCAGGCACCTATCAATATGATGAAGGCCCTGCTGTGCCGGTGATGACAGCCGTTGCCGATGGCACGCAGGCCGGTGCTGATGCGTTCAACGCTTGCATTCGTAACAAGGCCGTGGCCGCTGGGCTGATTGCCAATCCCGCCACTGCGCGTAGCAATTATTGCCCGGATGGTGCTGCGCTTTTGTATGGCGGTGCCACCTATTGCATCGGAACCAACTGATGCGGCGTGTGATCGCCATCCTGGCCCTTGGCCTGCTGAGCGCCTGTGGGGTTGCCAATAAGGCGGCTGATGAGCTGGCACGCGATCAGGCCAAATCGGTGGTGAGTGGCGTTGTGTCGTCCAAGCTGCCGGGTGTTAACGTGGCCCCCGTGAGCGACTGCATCATTGATGCGGCTTCGGCTTCGGAAATTCTAAGCATCGCCGGGGCATCTGTCACCGGAGTGAATGAAAATACGGTAAGTCTGGTGGTTGAGATCGCCGGACGCCCTGATGCCGTTCAATGTATTGCCAAAAACGGCCTGACCCTGCTGGGCAGCTGATCCGAGGAGAGACACATGGTAGAACTGACCCTCCCCAAAAACTCGCGCATGACGACGGGCAAAACCTGGCCCAAGCCGGAAGGCGCCACCAACCTGCGCAAGTTCCAGATTTACCGCTGGACGCCCGATGATGGAAAAAACCCATCCGTCGATACCTATTTCGTCGATATGGACACCTGCGGGCCGATGATTTTGGATGCGCTGATCAAGATCAAGAATGAGATTGATCCAACGCTGACCTTCCGCCGGTCCTGCCGCGAGGGCATCTGCGGATCCTGCGCGATGAATATCGACGGTATCAACACGCTGGCCTGCATCTATGGCATGGATGAGGTGAAGGGCGACGTGAAAATCTATCCGTTGCCACATATGCCGGTGGTGCGTGATCTGATCCCCGATCTGACGCATTTCTACGCACAGCACGCCAGCATTATGCCGTGGCTGGAAACCAAAACCAACCGCCCGGCCAAAGAATGGAAGCAGAGCATCGAGGATCGCTCAAAACTTGATGGTCTTTATGAATGTGTGATGTGTGCGTCTTGCTCCACGTCCTGCCCCAGTTATTGGTGGAACGGTGATCGCTACCTCGGACCTGCGGCCTTGCTGCACGCGTACCGCTGGATCATCGACAGCCGCGATGAGGCCACGGGCGAGCGTCTGGACGAGCTGAACGACCCATTCAAATTGTACCGCTGTCACACCATCATGAACTGCGCCAAAACCTGCCCCAAGGGCCTGAACCCGGCGCTGGCCATTGCCGAGATCAAGAAAATGATGGTCGAGCGCGCAATCTGACGTGAGCGATCCGTTCACCGTCATCTCAGCCCAGTCAGGCGACATTCGCCCGACCGAGCTGATGGTGTTTGGCGAGCGGAATTCCGGCACCAATCTGGCGCATGAGCTGCTCAGGCGGAACATCCCTGCCTTTGCAAACAGTCCCGGTGACCGGATTGGCAAATACGGGTTTCGCTATGGTTGGAAACATGGGTTTCCACAGATGCTGGCTGCGCCCGATACTACGTTGGCCATCGGTATTTTCCGACATCCTGAAACCTGGGTTCAATCCATGCACGCTCGGCCATGGCACGCCGTGCCCGCTCTGCGCGATCAGCCATTTGATCAGTTTATCCGGGCCGAGTGGCAATCCCGTGTGGATGAAAAGAACTTTGGCATCCAAGACGGTGATGCGCGTGCCCTGGCCGAACTGCATTGGGATCGCCACCCGTTGACGGGCCAAAGGTTTGAAAACGTTCTGGCCTTGCGCGTTGCCAAATCCACTGGGTTTTTATCGCTGCCGGTGCGTTTCGCCAATTGCCTGCTGGTGCAATTTGAAGCGGTGCAAAACAATCCCGAGGGATTTGTGTCCTATGTGGCCCACACCTTTGGATTGCCAACGAAAGCTGCGTTCCAAACGGTGGAGGAGCGCCGGGGTAAGCCCTCGGACGGGCCGTTCACACCGCAGATACGCCCTGCGTTATCGCCTGAGGATCGAAGCTTTGTTTGGTCGCAAATCGACAGGGTGCAGGAAACCGCATTGGAGTATGCACCGCTAACCACCACGCTGGATTAACCGGGCCATCAATAGCGAGGTGAAGACCACAATCAGCGCCGCAAGCGCGTGGTATCCCCAAAACCAATTCTGGCCTGCAACAGGTTCAATTTCCGCTGAATTAAAGAATTTGCGCAAAAACTGCACAACTTGCGCGGCAATCCATGCACATGCGCCTGCGAAAACCTACAGCGTATAGGCTGTGAAAAGGAATTTGCCCCATGCTGAAATCACTTGGTTTACGTTTTATCATCGTGGGGTTGCTGATCCTGCTGATGTTTATCCCTGTTTTGTTTGTGGGCGATATCATTGATGCGCGTGCGGATTATAACCGTTCAACCCGCTCAAATGTGGGCAATGAATGGGGCGGGCGGCAATCACTGTCTGGCCCGGTTTTGATCATCCCGGTCGAAGAAACCGTGATGGTGCGCGAAAAGCGCGAGGTACTGGATCCTGACACCGGCATTCAAAAACTGGATGGCAACGACAAGCCGATTTTTCGCTATGTGAACGTGCAAAAGGTGCTGCGCCGCGCGCCGGTCTATCTGTATCCGGGCGCATTTGAGGCCAATATTGATACGCAAACCCAAGAACGCCACCGCGGTATCTTTAACGTGCCGGTCTATTCGGCCGAGGCGGAACTGAACTTTGATTTCCCGACTGAAACAGCAGCCGATGCCTTGGTGGACGATGAGGTACTGCTTTGGGATGCGGCAGAGCTACATGTCTCGGTCACCTCCAACCGGGCCCTGCGCGGGGCCGCTAAATTGCAGGCCGCTGACACCGAGTTGCAGATGGAACCACGCGCATTGAACGACAATCGCATCGGTGGGGTCCGGGCCCCCACAGGTGATCCGCGTAAACATGACGCTTACACTTTGACGCTCGATTTCAACGGGGCTGAAACGCTGTCGATCGCGCCTGTGGGCCGTGATAGCAAAATCAGTTACACTTCGGACTGGCCACACCCCAGTTTTTATGGCGCGTTCCTGCCCGATGGCCATGACATCACCGATGATGGGTTCAAGGCCAGCTGGTCAATCCCGCATCTGGCACGCCCCTTGCCGCAACTGTCGCGTGAGGATCAGGATTATGTCGCACGCCAATCCACCAGCTTTGGGGTGGAGCTGTATCAACCCAATGATTTTTATCAAAAATCCTACCGCGCTGCGCGGTATGGTATCTTGTTTATTGGTCTCAGCTTTCTGACGATTTTCCTGATCGAAGGTCAGGCGAAACGCCCCACACACCCGGTGCAATACAT
>DFBW01000083.1:0-9507 GCA_002366775.1 Roseovarius sp. UBA3070
GCGCAACAGAGGTGCGCACACCTTTGCCAACAAAATCCATCAGCCCCGACACAACCCGCTCGTTCGGGTCGGTGCTAGCGCAGCTCAGCACTTCGCGTCCATCACGGGAGCGCGCCCAGCGAGCGATCTGCTCGGGACCATTGCCATATTTCTTGTCATCGGAAATGGCATCATCCAGCGCGGCCAATACTACGGCCGCAAAAAGTTTACGCGCACGATTGCCTTGCTCTGCATTGAAGGCGGTGCCGTCAACGAAATCTTTCATGTTTCGTCCTTGTTTTTATTGCTCTTGTCTTTCGGGCGTGGCGTTGTTTATGACGTTTTCTTAGCGATTCGGATAGAGCTAAAATGCATATCTCCCATGCATTAAGTGCATATCTTCGCCAAATGCAGCGCAATATTTCGCCGTCTTGCCCTGCTGCCACACCCCAGATATAGGGTCAGTCAAGTTTCTATCAACCTTTTGACATGGTTTTGCCACAATGCCCAAGATCAACGGAAATGAGATTCGCCCCGGAAACGTACTGGAGCACAACGGCGGTCTATGGGCCGCGGTCAAAGTCGATCATGTAAAGCCCGGCAAGGGCGGCGCGTTCGCTCAGGTCGAGATGCGCAACCTGCGCAATGGCTCCAAACTGAACGAACGCTTTCGCTCAGCAGATAAAGTTGAGCGTGTTCGACTGGAGCAGAAAGATCAGCAGTTTCTTTATGAAAACGATGGAATGCTGGTGTTTATGGACACTGAAACTTATGAGCAGATCGAGCTGCCCGCTGAAATTCTGGGTGAACGCCGCCCGTTTCTGCAAGACGGCATGACCATTCAGGTGGAGTTTCACGAGACCGAGGCGCTGAATGCGACCCTGCCTCAGAAAGTGGTCTGCAAAGTGGTGGAGACCGAGCCGGTCGTGAAAGGCCAGACCGCCGCCAACAGTTTCAAACCGGCAGTTCTGGACAATGGCATCAAGGTTTCAGTCCCCCCATTTGTGGGTCAGGACGAGGATATCGTCGTGAACACCGAGACCATGGAATATTCCGAACGCGCCTGATCACATGCCCGAGGCAGAGTGTCGCAGGTCGCTACAGCGCGCGTTGTAACGTGGCGTCACCTGCCTGCATCACCCCTTTGGCGCGGTCAAATCGCAAATATGCAATCGCGCGATCACCCGCTTGGGTATAAAGCGTGCCGGCCGCTTTGCCATCTGCGGTGATTTCTGTGCCGATCGGGGCCGCGCCATCAATCTGCACGCTCACCAGCCCTTTGCGCAGCTCGGTCTTGTGCTTCATGCGCGCGGCAATTTCCTGACCGACATAACAGCCTTTGCGGAAATCCACCCCGTTGAGCCGCTCAAAGCCGGCCTCAAGGATGAAGGTGCCGGGCGTCAGCTCGATCCCGGTTTCGGGAATGCAATGCACCACACGAATGGCATCCCAATCGGTGCCGTCATCACCGCTGTCGTCGCCGTAAAGCCGCCACCCCAGCGCGGGGTGGCGCGGATCGTTTAAGGCACCTTTGGGGGCATCGCCCACCCCTCGCCGGACCTGATGGCCCGTCTCGGTAATGCTCACGTCAGCGCGTAGTTTATACATGTTTAACCGTTGTATCAGGCTGGGAGCCAATGTGGCATCCACATCCAGCAAGATCGCATCATCAGCGCGCAGCAGCAGAAAATCCGCCAGATATTTACCCTGCGGTGTCAGAAGGGCAGCATAGACCAGCCCCTGATCCAGTTTGGCCATATCATTTGTGACCAACCCCTGAAGGAAGCTCTCGGCATCGCTGCCCGCAATCTTCAAAATGGATCGTGTCATTGGCTTTCCCTTTCGGCGTTCAGGCGTAATATAGGGGCTGCGGCGACAAGCAACAGGGGCCAATTCAATGCGCGCACAGCTTTCGGTGGTGATCCCCACCTTGAACGCGGAACACGTGTTGCCTGCCTGCCTGGCCCGGCTGATGGAAGGGGTTGAGGTGGGGCTGATCCGAGAAGTGATCATCTGCGATGGTGGATCAACTGACGCCACACTTGCCATGGGGGAAAACAGCGGCGCAATCATTGTCACCGGTGTGCCCTCGCGTGGTGGGCAATTGCGCCGCGGCGCGGCTGCATCAAAAGGTGACTGGCTGTTGATCGTACACGCCGATAGCCTGCTGCCCGAAGGTTGGGCATCGCTGGTCATTAATCACCTTCCCACAGAGCATCCAGCCCATTTCCGCCTGCGGTTTGATGCGCGCGGCTTGACGCCAACACTGGTGGCGGCCTGGGCCAATCTGCGCGCGCGCTTGCTAAAGTTGCCCTACGGCGATCAGGCCTTGCTTATTTCGCGCGCAGAGTATGATGCGGTGGGCGGTTATGTTGATATTCCGCTGATGGAGGATGTCGCCATCGCGCGCTCTCTGGGGCATCGCCTGAGCATCCTGCCCGCGTCGATCACCACCAGTGCTGCCAAATACCAGCGTGATGGCTGGTTCAGGCGCGGCGCGCGCAATCTGATTTTGCTGATCCGCTATCTTTTGGGGGCCACCCCTGAAGATTTGTTGCGCAAATACTGACAGCTCGATTTTAAGTATTTGTAGAAAGATGAAGATACGGCCCCCCGGCTTCATCTTTCTACAAATACTTCCGCCGGAGGCGCAGGTTGATCACGCGTACAGGCCCTAGAATTTGGGGGTATGCGTGGCCTCATATTGATCTTGCACCTCAAAATGATCGTAGTGTGTGCTCACCCATTCCTCAAACCCTATGGGTGAGGTGGCATTGTGAGCCTCATAAAGATCAAGAATGAAATCCAGAATGCCAGTGCGTGACCATTTCAGGTGAATGTATTTCAGGCTCAGCATTTTGCGGGCTTCGGCCATAGGCCGCCCTTCAACCACCAGCAGATATAAGACGGATGCAAACCCGGCACGATCCGCCCCGGATTTGCAGTGCATCACAAACGGCTTTTCAATGTCCCGAAACGCGCGCAGCACCGCCAGAATATCATCGCGCGGGGCGGCATAGCGGGCGTGCAGGGTGCAGTTGACCAAGGTGAGGCCAAGCTGTTGGCAGCTTTCTTCCTCGACCAGATAATGCGCGGCCCCCGCCGCGCCACGCAGGTTCAGCACTGTTCTTATGCCCATGGCTTTTAGCTTCACAAACCGCTCGTGCGTAGGTTGGTTCGATCGGTATACCCCCGGCGCCACTTCCCAAAAGTTGGTCCAGAATTGGCGCAAAACCGCATGGTCAAACCACATATTATAGATATGCGCCCGGCGCCGGTTTTCCGGTGTGCTCAGGTCGGTATTGTAATGGGCGCGCTTTGCACGCTCCCAATCGCCGATCCGTTTGATGAGGTTTTTCACCACGCGCGCCGCTCCTTGCTGTCAGCCGCTTCCATGTAGGGGCAGGGCGGCCTGCTGGCAAGGTGATTGACGCCCGGCACGCGCGGCGTAATGTGCTTCAAAACACAGTGGTGAGTCTTGGCATGAAAAACACCCCCGGCCCCAGCTATCTGGCCACGCCCGGCCCGTCGGTGATGCCTGATGCCGTATTGCAGGCCATGCACCGCCCCGCGCCCAACATTTATGCAGGCGAGCTGATCGATTTGACCGCCAGCCTGATCCCTGATTTGGCCAATGTGGCGCGCACGGCGGGCCATGTGGCGATCTATATCGGCAATGGCCATGCTGCATGGGAGGCCGCATTGGCCAACACTATCGCTTTGGGTGATCGGGTTCTGGTGCCTGCCACCGGCCATTTCGGCCACGGGTGGGCAGCTATGGCCGAGGCACTGGGTGCACGGCCGCAGATCCTCGATTTTGGTAAGCAGTCTCCGGTGGATGCCGCACAGGTGGAGCAGGCCCTGCGCGATGATACCTCTCATGAAATCAAGGCAGTACTGGCCACGCATGTGGACACATCCACCTCGGTGCGCAATGATATTGCGGCAATCCGCGCAGCCATGGATAGCGCCAAGCATCCCGCTCTTTTGATGGTGGATTGCATTGCGTCGCTGGGGTGTGACCCCTTTGAGATGGATGCCTGGGGTGTCGATGTCATGGTCGCCGCCAGCCAGAAAGGGCTGATGGTGCCCCCCGGCCTGGCCTTTGTGTATTTCAATGACAAAGCCGCCTGCATCCGCACCAAAATGCCGCGTGTCAGCCGCTATTGGGACTGGGTGGCGCGTGCCAATCCAAATGTATTCTATGAGTATTTTTGCGGCACTGCGCCCACTCATCATCTTTATGGCCTGCGCACAGCCCTTGATATGATCAAGGCCGAGGGGCTGGAGGCCGTCTGGGCCCGCCACGCCATGCTCGCCCGTACGATCTGGGCTGCGGCTGATGTTTGGCAAACCGGTGGTGCGCTGCGCTTGAACCTGAGCGAGGCCGCACATCGCAGCCACGCTGTGACGTCGCTCAGCCTGCCCTCACCACAAGGCACTCAGCTGCGCAATTGGGTTGAGACGCATATGGGCGTGACCTTGGGTATTGGCCTTGGAATGGCTGAGCCGGGCGAAGACACCGCACATGGATACTTCCGTTTTGGCCATATGGGGCATGTGAATGGTCAGATGATCATGGCGCTTTTGGGCGCAGTTGAAGCAGGCCTGACAGCCCTGAACATCCCACATGGGACAGGGGCGTTACAGGCGGGGGCTGCTGAATTGGCTAGATCCGCCGTGCCATCCGGCTGATCAGCTTGTCCAATCCATAGCCCACAACCAACACCACGGGCAGGCCAAACGCCACCCATATGGCCATGAATATCCACAACAAATTTACCAACCCTAGAATCAAAGAAGGGTTGGTGAAATTGGGGGCAGCCTCTGATTGTTCACGGTTCATGCGCAAAATTTACTGAAAATGCGTAAGGATACAGTTAAAATATCTGCGAAAGCGTTTCGCGGAAAACCTGAATCAGAGGTTTTGCCCGAAACGCTTCAACATAATGCCTGCGCAGGTGATCGCCTGCTATGCGCGCGCCTGCGCCAGAGCCTCTGGCAACAGCTCTGCCAATAGCGCCATATCCTCAGCCCGCCCGCAACTGATCCGGACACAGCGGTCCTGCGGGGCGACAAACGGCATGCGGATAAACAACCCCCGTGCCACCAGTGCACCCAACACTTTACGCGCAAAATCCCCGTCCTGGCCGCAATCCACAGCCACGAAATTGGTGGCCGAGGGCAGGGCGCTCAGGCCATTTGCCACAGCAATTCGGGTGATTTCCTCGCGCGATGCGGCCACGCGCGTGCGAATGTTGGCCAACCAGTCATCATCGTGCAGGGCCGCCAACGCGCCTGCCTGTGCCGCCCGGTTCATACCAAAGTGATTGCGGATCTTGTCAAAACTGGTGATCAGGTCAGGCGCGCCCATGGCATAGCCCACGCGCGCGCCAGCCATCCCGTACCCCTTTGAAAATGTGCGCATTCTGATCACACGTGGATCATTCACATCAATCTGCGGTACGGCCGTTTCGGGGGCAAACTCCACATAGGCCTCATCCAGCAACAACAAACACCCATCGGGAATATCGCCCAAAGCCGCCTCGATCATTGCACCATCGTGCCAGGTGCCCATCGGATTGTCCGGATTGGCAAAATAGATCAGCTTGGCGTCTACCTCTGCGGCTTTGGCACATAGCGCTGTCAGGTCCTCGTGATCATCCCGGTAGGGCACCTTGTGCAAAACCCCGCCAAAGCCCGACACATGATAATTAAAAGTGGGATAGGCCCCGTCCGAGGTGACCACATGATCGCCAGCCCCCACCAGCAGCCGCACCAGATAGCCCAGCAATCCATCAATACCTTCGCCCACAACAATATGGCCGGGCGTGATGCCCAGCTTTGCCGCCAGCGCGTGGCGCAAATCATGGCTGGCCGGGTCGCCATACATCCAGATATCGCCCGCAGCGGCCTGCATCGCGGCAATGGCGGCAGGCGAGGGGCCAAAGACATTTTCATTGGCGCCAAGTCGCGCGTCAAAGGGCGCACCACGGCGGCGTTCTTGCTCCTCGGGGCCGACAAACGGCACGGTGGCAGGCAAAGATTGGGCGAGGGGGGTGTATCGGGGTCCGGTCATGACAGGCAGCTAACGGTATTGCTGCTGCGCGTGCAAGCCCTTGAAATGTGCGTTTTGGGCGCATAGATGAGAACGGTTCGCAACTAGACGGAGGCAAATCCCATGCCAGACCTTTCGCGCCGCGGTTTTATTGCGGCTGCTATCGCCGCGGGCACTGTCCGGTCCTTGCCCACGCTGGCCTCAAAGGTAGGTGGTCGGCGTGTTTTGACGCTGGTTTATGACAAATCCCTGGGCATGATGCGCGCCGTCGAAAAACTTGTGCCCTGACGTCGCACTGGCGCGCGCGCCAAAAATGCGGTTCCATCCAATCAAAGGAGATTGCCCATGGCCCGCGTTACCACCGAAATCACCGATCATATCGCCCATGTCACCCTGACACGGGGCGACAAGATGAACGCGGTTGATCCTGAAATGGCCGAGGCGATTGTTGCGGCTGGCCAGGCCCTGATGCAGGCAGATATTCGCGCTGTGGTCCTGTCGGGCGAAGGCAAATCCTTTTGCGCCGGCCTTGACGTGATGAGCTTTGCGCAACTGGCCGCAGGTGATCCTGAGGGTGTGGTGATGCCGCGCAGCCACGGCAACACCAATCTGTTTCAGGAAGTCGCCATGGTCTGGCGCAAACTGCCGGTGCCGGTGATTGCGGCCTTGCACGGCGCTGTTTATGGCGCCGGGTTTCAGCTGGCCTTGGGGGCCGATATGCGCATTGCTGCTTCGGATGCACGCCTTGCGGTGATGGAGATGAAATGGGGCCTGATCCCAGATATGGGCGGCATGGTGTTGCTGCCGCAGCTCACCCGCTCGGATGTGATCCGCCAGTTGACCTATTCCGCCGAACCGATCACAGCCGAGCAGGGCGAACGCTGGGGCTTGGTGACGGAACTGTCCGATGATCCCCTGGTGCGGGCACAGGCCATTGCGGCAGGAATTGCCGCGCGCAGCCCCTCGGCCATTCGTGCCGCGAAACGGCTGATCGCAGTGGCCGAAAGCGGCGCGGGCGAAGATGCCGTTCTGCTGGCGGAAAGCCGCGAACAAGCGGATCTGATCGGCAAACCACATCAAATGGAAGTGATCGCCGCCAATATGGCAAAACGCGCGCCAGTTTTTTGAAGGGACGCCTGTGACGCATCTCAATGAATCGTTAACAGGTCAGAGGTCCCAGACTGCTAACCGGGTTTCGCCGCAATTCGGTGGTACATATGCGTGAAGGTCGCCGCCCCTAAAATGGGGATGATCAGATTGATCAGCGGAATGCTCAGCGGCATGGCCATCAGCACACCTGCCAACCAGATCTTTCCCAGATGTTTACGCCGCAAGGCCTTGGCCGCCTTACGTCCGATCCGGCGCATGGCGGCCAATTGGAAATACTCCATCCCCAACAGTAATCCGTTCATTCCCCAGAAAATGAACAGCGCCGCGGGTGGGAACATCGCATAGAAAATCAATGCCAGAACATTGGCCGCAATAATTACCCCCAGAAAATTTACCGTATCGCGTAGAGCGTCCCAGCGCGGCTGCTTTGGCGCTTCGGGCAATTCAGGATAATGGCGCGCCTCAACCGCGCGCGCCACGTCCTCCAGAAACAACGATGTGATCGCCGAGGCAACAGGCACCATCAAAAAGATCGACATAAGCAACATCAACCCAAAGCTGGACCAGCCCAACAGGTCGTTGATCCATGTCACCTCGCCAATCAAAGGCAGGGTGGTGGTGTCGCCTATCACGCTTTGCAAAAACAGCAGGAACACCGCATAGACCGCCACCAGCAAGGCAACTGTCAGGCCAATGCCGATCATCAGCACCCGGCGAAAACTGCGGTCGGTAATCTGGGAAAGAGCTTTGAAAAAGCAGGTGAAAATCATGATGATACCCAAGTGATAATCTGCTCAGGATCCGGGCGTGGGCGCTCTGGCGGAGCACTTCTCTCGGTCGCGATATGAATAAAGCCTGCAATGCGCTCATGTGCGCCAAGTCCCAGGGCCGTTTGCGCAAAAACGCGGTCGTGGCTGGCCCACCCGCTCAGCCAATTGGCGCCCCAGCCGCTGGCCAGCGCACCATTCAGCAGCGCCAGACAGACCGCGCCCGCTGAATAGCTCTGCTCAATCGGGGGCACTTTTTGAGATGGCTTTTGCACCTCAATCACGGCCACTGCCAAATGCGCATCGCCAAATTGACTGCGGGCTTTGGCGATTTCTTCGTCCGAGCGGCCAAGCGCAGGACCACGCGCGCTGACCTCATCTGCCAGTCGCAACAGGGCATCACGCTCCAGCACGATCAGGCGCCAAGGCTCTAGCTTGCCGTGATCGGGGCTGCGCAGTGCTGCTTGCAATATCGGGGCAAGTTCTGTGCGCGTGGGCACAGGTAAGCCAAGGGTTTTGGCCGGGCGCGATCGGCGCGACAACAAAAAGGCAAGAGCATCAGGATTGGGCTGGGGCATGGGCACCTGTCAGAAATATGTTTGGGTTACATGTCGGGGCAGGGCTGGCCATGGTCAAGAGATTTCAGCGCATAGTGAACGAAAGACAGTGATCCAAAGGAATGGCTGCGCCATGCTGTTTACGTTTGAATGGGGGACGCTGTCCCCCAAACCCCCTGGGATATTTAGGGCAAGAAGATGGGGAGGTCAGCTGCCTGCGCGAGCACGTTGATAGACGCCCTCGGGAAGATCAAGTGCCGCCCCCAGATCAGACAGCTGGGTCATCGTCAGCGTGACTTTTTGAACGGTGTCTGTGCGGGGGTCATATTGCTCCAGCGTGACGCATTCTTCAAAGGCGTTGATCACCACATCTTCAGACAGCGGCGCCTTGCCCTCATCCACGAGGGTTATCACGGTGGAATCAAATTCGTGTTCAATGGAAAACATAAGCGAACCTTAGCGGCTCGGCAGATCTTTGCAAGGTCGCGCAAGCGTGACAAGCGGGGGCTGGTAGTGTCGCCAAACCCTGCTAAATTGGGGCAAAGCAAGAAAAAGCGGAGAAGATCAGTGCGTTGGTTTGCAATTATTGGGGTTTTGGCCTTATCGGCTTGTTCGGCAGTGCCTCAGGGCGAAACGGGCGCACCTGCCGCCCCACAGCCGCCGTCCAAAGCCGAGGTGACACCCGGCAAGGTGGATTTGAAGACATTTGCCCAGGTTGTGCGCACGGTTGAGCCGGTCGCCGAGCGCGAATGCAAGGCGCGCACCACTGGATTGAACTGCGATTTCAAGATCGTGTTGGATGACCGCCCCGGTCAGGAGCCCAACGCCTTTCAAACGCTTGATAAGGATGGCCGCCCCATATTGGCGTTTAACCTTGCGCTGATCGGATCGGTGCGCAACGCTGATGAGCTGGCGTTTGTTATGGGGCATGAAGCCGCGCATCACATCGCAGGCCATCTGGCACGCCAACAACAACATGCCAATGCCGGCGCTGTTTTGCTGGGGGGATTGGCAGCCCTGACCGGGGCCAGCTCCA
>DFBW01000083.1:9587-13964 GCA_002366775.1 Roseovarius sp. UBA3070
CGGGGCCGAGTTCTTTACCCAGATTGTCGATCCTGGGGATCAGTTTCTGGGCACGCACCCGCCCAATGCACAGCGCATGGAAACTGTGAAGCGTGTGAACGCCTCACTGTGATGCGCCAACTGACGGGTGTGATCAGTGACCGGGGGTCAAAATATGCCGTGTCGGGTGGTCCTGTGCAGGGGCGCAGTGGTGTGGATGCTTTTCTGAAAACCCTGAAACGAGACAAGAAATTCGCCAAGGCGACCCATAACACTTGGGGGGTGCTGGGGGCGGATGGCATACCGCTGAAGGGCGATGATGGCGAAGGCGGCGCTGGTTTGGTGATCATCCGGATGCTGGAACGTGCTGGTTTGCACGACCATATCATCGTGGTCACCCGCTGGTATGGCGGCAAGCATCTGGGCGGTGACCGATTTCGTCATGTGCAGGATTGTGTGCAGGCCTATCTGGACAATTTGCGCGGTTGATCCAAGTCAAAGCAGGCCTTTATGGCGCTTGATATCCTGATCATGCCTGTCAGGGAGGCGGGCGTGAGGGAGACATCTAATGACCCACAAACAAACGATCAAACGCCATGCCGATCTGATGGACCGTATGGCAGATGCGACGGGCGTCGATCTGGAACTGGCCGTTATGGAAGGTCGGCTGGACATGGACGAGTTGGGCGATGGGGTGATGGCCTGCACTGGCTGTGCCAAACCCGACGAATGTGAGCACTGGCTGACCGAGCAGTTCGCCCAGACCGAGACCACGCCTGACTATTGTCGCAATACCGATCTGTTGAAGCGCCTGCGCGACGGCAAAAAAGCCTGAGCGATCACATGGCCTGTGCCAGCGCAGTGCTGATCCCCATAAAGAACGAGGCCGAGGCCAACAGCACAAAAATGTGCCAGATGGCGTTGGCATAGCGCAGCTTTTCCGAGCAATAAAACAGGATGCCGGCCGTATAAAGGATGCCGCCCAGGGCCAGAAGTATCAGGCTGAACATGGAAACCACACCGGCCAGTGGCACAAACAACAGCAGACCCGCAGCCCCGAGCAGAAAATAGGGCACCCATCTGGTGCCCATCTGGCCACGCTGCGCCATCAGTTTGGCCGAGGCCCCAATCAGCGCCAGCAGCCAAACCAGCGCCAGAATGACATAGCCAAACCCGGTGCCCAAGATCATACTCAGCGGGGTAAATGTGCCCGCGATTTTCACATAGATTGCAGCGTGATCAATCCGTCTCAGAATTGGGCGCGCTTTGGTATGGGCCAGAATGTGGTAGGCCCCGGATGCGCTGAGCATCAGCAACAGGGCGGCAGCATAGACCGCCGTGGCAGTGTAAGTTCCCCAGCCAAGCCCTTGTTCTAAAATCGCAAAGAGAACCACAATCCCGATCAGGGCAGCACTAATACCAAACACATGTACCACCCCATCGGCGATCCTCTCGGCGCGGCTATACTCTGGATAGGACATCTGCTTAGGCCTCCTGACGACAGGGTCACATAGATTTGTGCGCTGAGGATGCCGGAGCTGGGTCAAGATTTTGTTGTCTCCCCGTGCGTCAGTTAAGTGCAAATTGTGCCAAACAGTCAGAGCATTGGAAACATGCCAAGCAACGGCCAGCAAGTCACTGGTAACGTGGGGGAAACTCCGCTTCTAAGTGAAGTGAAACCTACTAGGTGCTTGGCACGATATCCCAACCGAATAGTTAAAGTTCTAGATGATTAGTGTGGCTTAATATGCTGTTAACATTGATAAAAACGAGATAATATGTCAGGTTTCAATCAGCGCTGGCAGCCTGGTGTTTTCACACCAAACGGCCCCACAGGTCATAATCAGCGGCCTCATCCACCTCGACTGTGACCAGATCGCCCACAGATAGCGCCTCTGTGCCCTCATCAATGAACAAAGCGCCGTCAATTTCGGGCGCATCGGCTTTGGTGCGGCAGGTGGCGATGCCATCTGCGTCAATATCATCCACAAGCACCTGTTGCACTGTGCCAACCTTGGCGGCCAGTTTATCCACAGAAATAGCCTGAGCTTTTTCCATAAACCGCTCCCAACGGTCTTGTTTCACATCTTTATCCACATGATCCGGCAGCGCGTTCGAGCGTGCGCCTTCGACATCTTCGTACTGGAAACATCCCACCCGATCGAGCTGCGCCTCGTCCAGCCAATCCAGCAAAACCTGGAACTCGTCCTCAGTCTCGCCTGGATAGCCCACAATGAAGGTGGAACGCAGGGCGATCTCAGGGCACTCAGAGCGCCATGCGGCAATTTCATCCAGTGTCTTTGCTGCGGCCGCGGGCCGGGCCATCCGGCGCAACACATCCGGGTGGGCATGCTGAAACGGAATATCCAGATAAGGCAACACAAGCCCCTCTGCCATCAGCGGAATCAACTGGCGCACATGAGGGTAGGGATACACATAATGCAGCCGAACCCACGCCCCGAGGGACCCCAGATCACGCGCCAGATCGGTGATGTGCGCGCGGTGGCCACCTGTCTCGGCGTGTTTGACATCCACGCCATAAGCCGAGGTGTCCTGCGAAATCACCAGCAATTCCCGCACGCCACCCTCAACCAGCTTTTGCGCCTCGCGCATCACCGCATGGGCCGGGCGGCTGGCCAGTTTTCCACGCATATCGGGGATAATGCAGAACTTGCACTTATGGTTGCAACCTTCTGAAATCTTTAGATAAGAATAGTGGCGCGGTGTCAGTTTTACGCCACTGGCAGGCAACAGATCAACAAACGGATCCGGGTCGGGCGGCACAGCCAGATGCACCGCGTCCAACACCTGTTCATACTGATGTGGGCCAGTCACGGCCAACACCTTTGGATGCACCCCGGTGATATACTCAGGCTCGGCGCCCAGGCAGCCGGTGACAATGACCCGGCCATTCTCGGCCAGGGCCTCGCCAATGGCTTCCAGGCTTTCGGCCTTGGCCGAATCCAGAAAACCACAGGTGTTTACAATCACCGCATCGGCACCGGTGTAATCGGGTGAAATCCCGTATCCTTCGGCGCGTAGCCGCGTCAAAATCCGCTCGCTGTCCACCAGCGCTTTGGGGCATCCCAATGATACCATTCCAATGCTCGGTTGCCCCTTGCGGGGGGCCTCCGAGATGCGGGCGCGTGCCAGATCTGGCCGCAGGTCAGGTGGGTTTGTACTCATCGCCGCGCGTATAGCTCAGCGCGCGTGACGCGGAAAGGACAAAACCGAAGGCTGATGCCTCCGGTTTCATTGCTCTACAAATATTCAAAAATCCGTCGTGGGTGATTACCGCTTGCGATCACGCCGCGACGACATCGGCTGAAACGCCACTCCAACATGCGCCTCGCAATAGGGCTTGCCCGCTTGCACTGGCAGACCACAGAACCAGAAATCATCGGTCGCGGGGTCACCTACAGGCCATTTACAGGTGCGCTCGGTCAACTCCATCAGGCCCAGCTTCTTGGCCTTCTTTTCGATCTCGCTGACTTTGGCGAGGGCGGCGGGATCAATTTCATTGGCCGAAGGTTGTGGCGGCAGGCGTTGGCCCGCAGGGATGATCGCCGCGCGTGCGCGGGTTAGTATGGGGGCAGCAGGGGCTTCGGGTGCTGGGGCCTCTGCCGCAGGTTTGGCGGCAGGTTTTGAGGGCTTCGCCCTGGGCTTGGCCGCCGGTTTTGCATCCGCCTTGGCTTTGGAGGCATCCGCCGATTTGCCAGTGCCGCTGCGGTTTGACAGGCCCAACCGGTGCACCTTGCCAATCACCGCATTGCGGGTCACACCGCCCAGCTCTTTGGCGATCTGGCTGGCCGACTGGCCCTCGCCCCACATCTTTTTCAGCAGCTCAACACGTTCGTCGCTCCAGGACATGGGCGCACTTCCCTTATATCTCAAAAGGCGGCTTACTACATACTTGCGTGGCCGCCCTTTCGGTTTTCCGATCAGAGACCTATTCTAATCACTTGAGGGCCAGTTACAAGGCATCGATTCGCATGCAGAGGCACGAGGCAGCTATGAACAATCTTTCCGATATGGGCACACGCCGGTTTGGCCGGGTCAATTGGCTTGGTCTGCAAACCCTCGCCTCACGAGAGGTGCAGCGGTTCATGGCCGTGTGGACGCAGACTTTGGCGGCCCCTTTGGTGACGGCGGGGTTGTTTTTGATGATCTTTTCCATCGCCATCGGCCCACATCGGGGGGATGTGATGGGCGTGGCGTTCACGCATTTCATCGCGCCGGGCATCCTGATGATGACGGTGATTCAAAATGCCTTTGCCAATACATCATCGTCTATCGTTATTTCCAAAGTGCAGGGCAATATCGTGGATACGTTGATGCCCCCCCTGTCGCCTGCCGAATTGGTGGTGGGCTATTTGGTTGGCGCGGTGGTGCGGGGTG
>DFBW01000007.1:0-1735 GCA_002366775.1 Roseovarius sp. UBA3070
GCGTTGCCATGGGTCAACATCACGCCCTTTGGGCGACCGGTCGTTCCCGACGTCAGCAGGATGTCGGCCAGATCCTCTGACGAGAGATCAGGAAAGCCGCCGCGCAAGGCCTGGCCGGCTTCAAATCTCGCGGTCCAGTCGCCATCCTTGCCGACTTTGATGCATCTGCCCTTGATCTGGTCAGTCTGGTCGATCAAGCCTGCAACCGTTTCGTCAAAATCGGGTTCGTGCACCAGATAGCGACAATCCATATGGTCGATTACCGCCAGCAGTTCGGGCACTGCAAACCGCGTGTTCAAAGGGACGACCACCGCCCCCAGCCGCATGGCCCCCCAGGCGATTATAACGTATTCGGCCGCCGCATGGTTGGTCATCAGGATCGCCAGATGATCGCCACGCCGCACCCCAAAGCTGCGCAATGCATCGGCTGCACGATCAATCGAATGGGCCAGTGCGGCGTAGCTCAGACGCGCCTCTATGTTCTCGGCACTGGACGCCACCAGAGCCAACTTGTTTGGGTAAAGCGCTACATTCCGCGCAAGCAGATCGAAAGGCGTGCGCCATTCCACCGTGTCTGGTAGTGGAACACACGCATCGGTCATGCCAGGCTCCCGGCCTCGGGCAATGCGTTTCCGCCAAAGCTTGAATACCCACCATCGACCGGAAGGGTGACGCCGGTTATAAAGGATGCGGAATCCGAGCACAGAAACTGCACGGCGGCCGAGATTTCGGCAGGCCTGCCAAAACGCCCCAGCGGTGTGCGTTTGAAGATAGGCTCGGTCCCGATCTTGCCGCGTGACATCAAGCCTTCGACCATGGGGGTATCAATATAACCCGGCGCAATCGCGTTCACCCTGATGCCCAGGCCGCCCCATTCAGAAGCAAGTCCACGGGTCATTATCGCCAGCCCTGCCTTTGCCGCAGAATATGCATTCCTGCCCGGCAGCCCGATAATCCCTGCAATCGAAGAGAAATTGACCACGGAGCCAGAGCCAGATTTCGCCATCACCTGACCGCACTCGCGCGCCATCAGGTAGCTGCCGCGCAACGAAACATCCAGAACACGTTGCCAGGCAGAAATGTCCTGCTCGAAGGTCGGCTTCATCTCGTCTGCTATACCTGCGGCGTTGATCAGAAAATCGACCCCACCCCAGGTTTCTACAACCGTATTGGTCAAGTCCTGAACTGCGGCCTCAGAGGTTACATCGCCAGCCAGTGACAGCCCTGCGATTTCGGCTGCGAGATCATTCAAGGCGACCTGATTGATATCATTCACAGCAACATTGGCGCCGGCGGCGGCAAAATCACGGGCACATTGCATCCCGATCCCACTGGCCGCGCCGGTTATGACCACGGTCTTACCCGTAAAATCAAATGTAGCGGTTGCATTGCTTTTGTTGACCATCTTCTCCTCCACTCAAGTTTGATCGGTGCCGGAACTGCAGCCAAACAGCAGCCCCTACCCTTTGGTGCCCCCTGGTTTTTGGTTGTCAGCTCCTCCCGAGGCACAACCGATCTCCCATGCGGGTCATTTTTTCGGCAAGTTCATCCAGTTGGTAATATTGTTGCGCTGAATTGCCGCTGAACCTCCGATAATCGGCATCAGCAGGCTGTCGCGCAGGTAGCGTTCAACGTCATAGTCTTTGGCGTAACCATAAGCGCCCAGAATTGTCTGCGCATCGAGTGCGATCTTCTTGGCTGCCTCGCAGATGTGCAGCTTGGTCATTGATGTCTC
>DFBW01000007.1:1860-3671 GCA_002366775.1 Roseovarius sp. UBA3070
GCCAATCCCAGAGCAATGGCC
The DNA here is from genome assembly GCA_002366775.1 of Roseovarius sp. UBA3070. Classification (GTDB taxonomy): domain Bacteria; phylum Pseudomonadota; class Alphaproteobacteria; order Rhodobacterales; family Rhodobacteraceae; genus Roseovarius. The sequence goes on from DFBW01000007.1 coordinate 1,882, forward strand.
GCAACTTCGAGCTTTTCAACATCCAGTCCCGAGCCGACAATGAAATCCCATCCGCGGTTCCAACCCTCTTCACCGCCAATGATATTGGAGGCAGGAACCCGCACATCGCTAAAGGACACATCTGTCGTTGCAGCACCCTTCATTCCCATGCAGTCGATACCGGTGATCGAGACACCCTCTGCCGTCGGCGGGATCAGTACGATCGAAAGGTTCTTGTAACGCTCATCAGTCGGCCCACTCCGCACCAAGGCGTAAATGTAGCCCGAGATCGTCGCACCGGAGCAGAACCGCTTTGAGCCATTGATCACCAACTCGTCGCCATCGCGCACGGCTGTCGTCTTTACCGAAGCAAGATCGGCACCCACATCCGGCTCGGTCCAACCATAGGCAAACAGCATTTCACCTGCGACCACCTTTGGCAGCAGATCACGTTTCTGCTCTTCCGAGGCGCATTCCCCCAGATTCATGCCCGCATAGCAAGTGGACATGATGTAGGGAACCGCGACAGCAAGGCTTCGCCGCGACAATTCTTCGATCACCACCATTGTGGCGGGTATATCGCGCCCGCTACCACCATATTCCTCGTCAATCGTCAGACCAGTCAGGCCAAGGGCCACCAGTTTGTCAAAGATGTCTCGTGGAAACGTGTTTTCCCTGTCCCATTTTCGTGCTGCATCCCGCGGCATTTCGGCCTCCACAAAACGGCGCACCGTATCGCGGATCATGGTGATGTGTTCTGGTTCCTGAAAATCCATGCTTACTCTCCGAAATACCCACTAGCGCCCTGTAAAGACTGGATCGCGTTTCTCACGAAAAGCGTTGACAGCTTCTTGGTGGTCTGCGGTCTTGTTTGACAGCGCTTCAAGGCTGAGAGAGGCATCCATGATGCTATGCGCAAGCTGTTTGAGCGAGATGTTTACGGACATCTTGCTCCAGCGAATTGCCTTTTTGGCACCCTTCTGCAGCTTCTCGACAAACGCGTCGACCCGTGCATCAAGCTCATCCAGGGGCACCGCGTGGTTGATCAGGCCCATCTGGGCCGCCTCGACGGCCGGGATCATATCACCCGTCATCAGATATTCCTTGGCGCGGGCAAAACCGATCAACTGTGGCCAGATCACTGCACCACCATCGCCAGCGACAAAGCCGACAGATACATGTGGATCACCGATCTTTGCCTTTTCAGACGCAAAAATTACGTCACAGAAAAGCGCCAGCGTAGCACCAAGCCCGGCGGCATGACCGTTCACCTTTGCAATGATCGGTTTTTCGCAATCAAGCATACTGAAGACGATCCGTCTGCCCTCGGCCGCTGTTTTTTCAAACGCGCCCTCTTCGTCGATCATCTTTTGCATCCACTCGATGTCGCCGCCCGCTGAAAACGCGCGGCCCTCACCGGTCAGAACGATAAGGTCGACGTCGATGTCGAGCGCAGCGTCGACAAATACTTGCGCCAGCTCCTCATGCATCCGCTCTCCGACTGCGTTCAGTTTTTCTGGTTCGTTCATCGTGATTGTCAGCACACGATCATTGTTCTCGATTCGCAGCGTGCGATAGCTTTCGTAAGTCACTGATTTCCTCCGTCGTTCGCATCCCTCCACGCCTTGCAGCGCTTCGCATGCGTAGTGTCTCCCATGAAATTACTATTCGGGAATCGCTACTCTGTCAATTAAAATGAATTATGACTCATAATTCATCATTGGGCTTTAGCGGAAGATTGTCGTCAACGCTTATGGTCCAAATAGGGTAAATTGATAAGAAAGTGCTCTTGGTTCATCAGTAACCACTGA
>DFBW01000007.1:3794-5520 GCA_002366775.1 Roseovarius sp. UBA3070
AGCGTATTCCTGTCGGCCATCGTCCTCGTGGCAATTGTGATGTTCAGGTTATGAGTCCTGACCCTAGCCAATCACCCCACGAGGCCCATCGCCAACTTGTCCGCGATGAAGCAGCAGATGATCCAGTATCACACAGGCCATCATCGCCTCACCCACAGGCACGGCGCGGATGCCAACACAAGGGTCGTGGCGGCCCTTGGTGACCACTTCGGTGGGCGAGCCATCCATGCGGATCGACTTGCGAGGTGTCAGGATGGACGACGTGGGTTTGACCGCAAAGCGCACAACCACATCCTGCCCGGTGGATATACCGCCCAGAATACCACCCGAATGGTTCGAGGAATATTCAGGGCCATTTGGACCCATAAAAATCTCATCAGCATTTTCGGTGCCCATCAGGCGTGCGGCGGCCATGCCCTCGCCCACTTCGACACCTTTGACGGCGTTGATAGACATCATTGCGGCGGCCAGATCGGTATCCAGCTTGCCATAGACCGGTGCGCCCAGTCCAGCGGGCACGTTGCGGGCGACAACTTCGATCTCGGCCCCGACCGAGTTATGATCTTTGCGCATCTTTTGCAGATAGGCCTCCCACGCAGGAGCGGCATCGGCATCGGGAATCCAGAAATCATTGCCGTCGATTGCGTTCCAATCAAAGCGCGAGCGGTCAATTTCTATCTCACCCATGCGGGTCATGTAGCCTTTGATCTCAATTCCCGGAGCCAGCGCATTGAGCGCCGCCCGGGCCAGACCACCAGCCGCCACACGCGCCGCAGTTTCACGAGCCGAGCTGCGACCACCGCCGCGATAATCGCGCAGGCCATATTTCAGATGGTAGGTAATATCAGCATGGCCGGGGCGGAAAGTTTGTTCAATATCGCCATAATCACGGCTGCGCTGGTCAGTGTTTTCGATCATCAGCTGCACCGGTGTACCGGTTGTGAGGCCGTTAAACACACCTGACAGGATTTGCACGGCATCAGGCTCGTTGCGCTGGGTCATGTTTTTGTTCTGGCCGGGGCGTCGCTTATCCAGCCATTGCTGCAAAAACGCCTCGTCCACGGGCACACCCGGAGGGCAGCCATCAACCGTCGCCCCCAAGGCGGGTCCGTGGCTTTCGCCCCATGTGGTGACGCGGTAGAGGTGGCCAAAGCTGTTCAGGCTCATAAGATGCGCTCCTTTGGGCGTTGGTCTAACTGGCACATCCGTGCGCCTCAAGAGATTTCGTTGCAGATATGGCCGGTGAGAGGGCCAAGACTATCCTCTTTATCATGCAGATGGTGCGATTTGTGGCGCGCTAGGCCTCGTGCCGGTTTGTAAACAGCTCCCACTGAAACCGCGACCGCACGCCGATATCAAGAAACGGACGTGGCGGCAGGATATCGGGCGTGCCTAGTGATACCATGTCAGCGGTCAGCGGATTATCACGCCCACATGCCATATCCGCCGCGAGGATACCGCCAAATGTGCCTTTGGTGACACCTACCGCGTTTTGGCAAACGGCCGACCAGATGTTGGGGGTAAGTTGGCCAAAGGCAGGCGCGCCATTGCGCGACAGGCAGACAAAGCCACTCCATGTATGTTTCAGCTCAACGCCTTTCAGCATCGGGAATCGGTCATCAAACAAGGCCTTGTGCTGACGTTGTACTTTGGCGTGTTCACCCCAAGTGATGCGTTGACTGGGGCGATAGTTTAGCCCCTGACGGATCAGGATACGGTGATCATC
>DFBW01000194.1 GCA_002366775.1 Roseovarius sp. UBA3070
GGGTTGTGCCAAAGCGCGCCATGTTCCAGCTCGCCTTCAGCGCCAACAAGTGACCCTTTGCCATAGCCTTGGATACGATCAGCACCGCCCAAGGCCGTCACCAGCCGCCTGGCCATATCAAGGCCAAGCGGGCGCAGATCATCCATGAACCACTGGATGTCTTCGACGTAGCGCCCGGCAAAAGGGTTTTTCACCACAGCCACAGCGGCAGCACGTTGCAGGGGCACATCTGCGATAGGGCCTCCTTCGTGGTGGATTTCTTCGACCACCACCGAAATTTTGCGCAGGATTAATTCACCCATAGGCCACCTCTTGATCTGTTTTGGGGCTTTGCATTGGAATACGTCCGACCAGACGGTTGTTGCCGCGCAGGTTCAGGTAGGCCCCGTGAATGTGGTTTTCTTCTTTCATGGCGTAGGCCATCGAAAGCCCCCGGTCGAGGGCAAGAGCGATCTCGCCCTGTGACAAACTGCCAACATGTGTGACGATGGGGCGATCCTCCAGATCACTGTCAGGGTGCAGGTGATTGGCTGGCTGGCGTTGGACATTGGGATGATGTGGCAGGTCCACAGCATTGGCAATGAGTGTCGCGGCGGCATCTGCACTGGCCGCAGACGTGCCCAGGGCGGTCACACTATCAGCAATGCCAAGCGACAGGCTGCGCCCGCCTTGTCCGCTGGTGGCGATGCCGCAGATACCCGCGCCAGCCGGTATCCGCACTTGGCCCAAGGCCGCGCCCGTCAAACCAGCGATGGCAGCGGTGAACTGCTGCCCTTCGCTTAGGTGCAACGCGATGTCGCCGCCGTTGTTCACATAGGCGCGGGTCAGCGGGGCGGCCTGGGTCATGCTGTGCAGCACTTCATCCGCGACTGCCCCGGCAACGGCGGCCATCGGGGTGACAAAGCTGCGGCTCATATGCGCGCGCACGGCGTCATACATGCGCCGGGCAATCACCCCAGCGGGCGCGCTTCTGGCCTTTGTGATGCCTGTGCGCAGCAATGGCAGCTCGCCCGTAAGTTCAGTCAGAACAGTCTCAAACCGCGTGCGTGCCGCATCAAAAGCCACCGTCCGGTCGCTTGCGCAGGCGGCATCCGCGCCAACAATCAGATCAATCGGCCCATGTTGTAAATGCAGACGCGCGCCATCCTTTAGCAAGACCGCTTGCGGGGCGCTCATGGCGTGTCTTTCCATCTGAAATTGCGCCGGTCTGACGGGGCGCTTTTGGGGTCTATCTGACCAACCTTGCGCACGTCAGGGCGGTCCACGTCTTCGATCGGCTGGACCTCGTCCATATGCCCTCCCAGGGCGGCGTAATCTGACAGGCGCATGGTGAATTCAATCGGGGCCACAAGGGCCGGCGTGGGCACATAGCCAAATGCATTGCTGGGCATGTTCAGAACATCCGCCATGATGGTGATGCCGCCGCCGGGCCAGACATAGGCCTCGGCCCCGCCAACGGACACCAGCGTCAGGCTGTCTTTGACCGAATGAGTCAGGCGCACCGGGTTTTCGGTGACGCCCGCCCGCAGTGATCCACCAGCCCCGCCCATAAACAGCACCGAGCAAATCGACGGTTCGCAGTTTTCGGCAATTCGATCTGCCGAGGCTTGCAGCGGCGCTGGCATTGGTTTGGATACTGGCGTCAAATCGCCGTCCAATTCGTAATATGCAGCCTGTTCGCCAGTGGTGGACACCATCAACAATCGCAGCCCTGGCCAGGCCTTCTTGGCGTCCGAGGGTTTGAGGATTGCCAGTGGGTCTTCGATATCCGTCCCGCCCCAACCCGTACCGGGCTCGGCCACCTGAAAATACCGCCCCGGAGTGGAGCGTCGGCCCATGATCTTGATGCCAGTGGGTGGGACATCCAATTGCTGACCGGCCTGATGTTCGGACAGTTGCCCGGTGATATGATCGTCCACCACGATCACCTCGTCCACATGGCCAACCCATTGTGCGGCAAACATGCCGATGGTGGCCGATCCACAGCCCACGCGCATCAGTTGTTCAGGCGTGCCGTCGATGACCGGGGCCTGGCCGGCCTGCACAACCACGCTGGCCCCATCGTCGATCTGCATTTCGACCGCGTCGCAATTGCACAGTTTCAGCAGGGCATCACACGTCACCCGGCCTTCTTTTTTGGACCCGCCAGTGAGGTGTTCCACCCCGCCCAGCGATAACATCTTAGAGCCATATTCCGAGGTCATGACATGGCCCACCGCCTCGCCATCAACCCGAACGACAGCGCGTTCATGGCCGATGTGGCGGTCGGTGTCGATTTTGATCTTCACCCCGCAGTAGGAAAATATGCCCTCGGTGACGACGGTAACCATATCGACGCCTTCAACATCCTGAGACACGATAAAGGGCGCCGGTTTGTAATCAGGATAGGTGGTGCCGGCCCCAATGGCCGTAACAAACGGCGTATCGGCGCGCAGCAGATCACCGTCCCAATCGGTGCCGTCAGTGCCTTGCAGAAATGGCACAGCCTTGATGCCTTTGTCGGCAGCATTGTCGATGATGGTCAACGGATCCAACCGCAGCAGATCGCCACCGTGATTGGCATAACGATCACAGGCCCCGATTTTGCCATCGGCAATAAAGCACATCACCGGGCAGGCATCACAGCGTATCTTCTCGGGGATCACGCGGTCGCTCATGGGGCACCTTTGAGGGCAGTCATAACCACCGAGGGTGTGGCGGGCACTTGCCGGATGCGCGCCCCACAAGCATGATGAATGGCGTTCAGGATGGCGGGACTCGTCGGGATCAACACATGCTCACCCAGCCCCTTGGCCCCATACGGCCCATGGGCATCGGGGTCCTGGATGATGATCGTTTCAATCGGGGGGATGTCGCCCGTGGTGGGGATCAGATAGTCATGCAGGTTTTCGGTGCGCCCTGGAATGTACTCTTCCATCAGGGCCATGCCCAATCCCTGTGCGATGCCGCCCTGCACCTGAGCTTCTACCAGCAAGGGGTTGATGGCCTGACCCACATCATGCGCCGCCACAAAGTGCTGCACGTTCACTGTGCCAAGGGCTGTATCCACCTCAACCATTACCAGATGCGCGGCATACCCGAATTGCGCATAGGGGATGCCTTGGCCATTGGCGTCCAGCGGTTTGGTTGGCGGATCATAGGTTTCGCATGAGGTCAGAACATAGCCGTCGGCAGTGGTGCTGAGCTTGCCAAGGTCAATCCGGTGGGTTCGATCGGCATCGCTGACTGAGACCTGCCCATCTGAAAACGCCAATATCGCGTCCTCAGATGCATTGACCATCTGCAGGATTTGCGCCCGCATGGACTGACCCGATAGTTTGGCCGCATTGCCGGATACAAAAGTCTGACGCGAGGCAGACGTTTTGCCACCATCAGGTGTGATAGCCGTATCAGGCCCCAACAGGACAAGATCATGCACCGATACGCCCAAGGCCTGTGCAAATATCTGAGAGATCACAGTGTTGGCCCCTTGGCCAATGTCCATTGCCCCCTGGTGCAGCACAACCTGGCCATCCGGGCGCAGTCCCGCCTTGATGGTTGATGGGTTGGGCAGTGAGGTATTTCCACATCCATACCAGCCCCCAGCCACACCAACGCCACGGCGTAGGGCAGACCCCTCAGTGGAGGGGGCGTTGTTGAAAGCCTCCGCAGCGGCGCGCTCGGAGGTCCAGCTGCTACGCAGAGCCTCAAGGCAGGCCTTTATTCCAACGCCCTGATCAAAGACCTGACCACAAACCGTGGGCGTGCCTGCCTCCAGCGCGTTGAGGATGCGAAACTCCAGCGCATCCATGTTCAGCGCGTCGGCCAGTTCGTCAAACACCACCTCTTGGGCAATGGCGGATTGTGGCACGCCAAATCCGCGGAAGGCCCCGGCGGGTGGGTTGTTGGTATGCACCGCAACACTCTCGGCCCGGTAATCGGAAATCTGATAGGGGCCCGAGGCGTGCACCGGCACACGGTTGGCCACAGTTGGCCCCCACGAGGCATAGGCGCCAGTGTTGAAATGCCCAAGAAACTGAAACCCTGACAGGCGACCATCACGCGTGGCGCCAACTGTCAGAGTGATATCTGCCGGGTGCCGTTTGGTGGTCGATTGCATCGATTCTGATCGACTGTAGGTAATGCGCACCGGTTTGCCCACCTTGATGGCAGCCAAGGCCACCAGTGGCTGCACTGATATATCCAGTTTTGAGCCAAACCCGCCGCCCACCGCTGTGGGGGCAATGCGAATACGCGCCTCATCCCACCCAAGGATCAACGCCATGGAATCGCGGTTCATGATCGGGGCCTGAGTGCCGGTGTGGATGGTAATCCCGCCATTTTCGGGCACGGCATAGGCCGCTTCGGGTTCAATATAGGCGTGTTCAACAAAACCAGTTGTGAACCGGCCCGTGGCGGTAACATCGGCGCGCTCCAGCGCGGCATCCGCTTCGCCGCATTGCACAAAGCCGCCACACATGATGTTGCCCTTGCGCGTGTCATGCAGCAGCGCTGCGTCTTCGTGCAATGCCTCCGCCACGGATTGCGCGCCGGGCAATTCTTGCCAGTCGATGGGGAAGGTACCCATATCAAGCGCGCGCATGGCCTCGGCCGTGCCAATGACACCTGCGACGGCCTCGCCGCGAAATCGCGCTTCTTCCTGGGCAAACACAGGCTGATCAATAAAGCCGGGGATCACCCCGAACGCGTTGAGGCCGGGAATATCGCTTGCACTTATAACGGCCTCAAGACCCGGAGTTTTGGCCACGAAGCCCTTAACATCACCCAGCTGAAACGAAGCGCGTGGATATGGTGAGCGCACCACGCGCAACACCAACGTGTCGGGCGGCGCAATGTCATCCGAAAATATATCCCGGCCGGTGGTCTTAACCAGCCCGTCCAGCTTTGGGATGGGGTCTCCGACGGCGCTTGTGATTGGGGTCTCAGTTGTCTGGCCAAGCCCAGCGGCGTGAACCGCGTCAATGATCTTGCGATACCCGGTACAGCGGCACAACACCCCCCCCAGAGCCTCTTCGATCTGCAACTTTGAGGGCTGAGGATGTTCGCGCAGCAGCCCCACGGATGTGACCATCATGCCCGGTGTGCAGATGCCGCACTGGGCCGCAGCATGGGCCTGAAAGCTGTCGCTCAGGCGCTGGGCTATGGGGTCTTTGGCCACCAGCCCGGAAAGGGTTTCTATCGTGCGCCCCGAGGCCTGTTGCGTGGCCATCAGGCAGGCACAAACCGGCGCTCCATCCACCAGTACAGTGCAGGCGCCGCAGTCTCCGGCGTTGCAGCCGATCTTGACATCACGCTGTGCCAAACCTTCGCGCAGGGTCTGCGACAGGCGCTCGCCGACTGAGGGATGTGCCATTGCACCGGCCCCGTTCAGGGTGAAGGTCACAGAGGTCGGGGGGGCGGGTTTATTCATCACAAGCCTGCAAACATGTCAGCACTGTGCGGCGGCACAGCTCGGCTGCGGCGTTCATTCGGTAGTGGTCTGTGCCACGAATATCCGAGAGAGGCGAAAGCGCCGTCAAGTGGGTCGTCCAAATCGCTGAGTTGTCCCTGAGATCACTTGCATTTTGGCCCATCAGTGCCGCCTCAAGCCCCTCAAGGCGTTGCGCCACAGCAGAGCAAGATCCAACAGCGACGCGCGCGCCAGCAATTTTGGCGACCTCATCCGTCCAGATGACGGCACTGACCATGGCAATAGAAATCACCAGATATTTGCGTGTGCCCAGCTTTTGGAAATGCCCCTGCGCGCCGTCGGGCATGTCAGGGATTAATATGGCCGAAACCAATTCACCGGGTCGCAGTGCTGTCTGACGCACGCCAGTGATCATCTGTTTCAAGGGTAAGGTTCGGCTGCCATTGGAGGAGCAAAGTTCCACCTCTGCCGCTAGGGCCAGCAGGGGCGGCACCCCATCGGCGGCAGGCGAAGCGTTGCAAATATTGCCTGCCACTGTGCCGGCGTTCTGGATTTGCCAGGCGCCCACTTCGCGGGCTGCCAGTTTTAGCGCATCAAATGCAGGCGGCAAATCGGCTTTTAGAATGTCGGTCCAGCTGGTTGCAGCCCCGATGCGCCAGGTGGCGCCGCTGTGGGATATGCCGCGCAACTCGGGCAGGCGGGTGATGTCCAGCATCTGCGCCGGGGCAGGGGCATCCCCCAATGCAGGAAACACATCTGTTCCACCCGCAATCACCTTGGCCCCGGTCAGCCGCGCGATATCCAAGGCTTCACTCAGCGAGTTCGGGACGTGATAGCCCATGAAACAGGACACTCCAATTCGTTAGCGTTCAAACAACATCAGGAGGCCGCCGCACCCGCTGTCAAATTTTTTCTGGTCCCGTTGGTC
>DFBW01000161.1 GCA_002366775.1 Roseovarius sp. UBA3070
CCCGACCGTATCGGCCATTTCTGGGGTGTCCCCGAGGCCGAAACCATCCGCCCCGGCAGTGATTTCTTTGCCCGCAATCTGGAGCTTGGCTTTTTCAGCCTGATGCATCTGGGCCAGTCGCTGAGCTATGCAGATACCGACACGCCGGTGCATGTGAATGTGTTTACCAATGGCGCTGAACAGCTGCGTGATGAGGCGCTGCCTTACCCGGAAAAATCAATCATCGCTGGCCCCGCTGGCGTGATTCCACATGAATTACCCGGCGTGACGTGCACAACCGTTGATCTGGAGCTGCCCGAACGGGCAAAACGCGGCATCTTTTCGCGTGGTGGCGACACCAATGCACTGGCCCCGCTGGCCATGCGTGTGCTTGAGGATTTGCTGGCCGAACCGGGCAACGCGCAGGCGGTCTATCGCGGTGAAAAACGGTTTGAGAAACGTCACGAGCCGGTCGCTCTGGATCCCGCAGAAACACCAGCTTTCCGCAGGGGTGGCACCTATCTGATCACCGGTGGGTTTGGTGGTATCGGCCTGACCATGGCGCGTGATCTGGTCTCCAATTATGGCGCGAATGTTGCGCTGTTGTCGCGGGATGCCTTGCCCAACCGCGCTGACTGGGACAGCTATCTGGCCAGCCACGGCAAATCCGACCGGATTGCGCGCAATATTCGCCATTTACAGGCGCTTGAGGGCAGCGGCGGCACTGTCATCGCAGTCGCCGGGGACGTGTGCAACAGTCTGGATATGGCCCGCGTGGCGGGTGAAATTACCGCGCAGTTTGGCGCAATCAACGGCGTAATTCATGCCGCAGGCACCATTCAGGATGCGCCGCTATTGGCCAAGGAACCCGCGCAGGTGGAGGCGGTTTTTGCCCCCAAAATAACCGGCCTTCGGGTGCTGGATGACCTGTTTCCTGACGGCACACTGGACTTGATGGTGCTGTGCGCCTCCTCCTCAACTGTGACGCGCCCGGCAGGTCAGATCGACTATGCGGCGGCCAATGAATATCTCAATGCCTTTGCCAAATCCCGGCGAGGGGCCAAGACCCGTGTCGTGGCTGTCAATTGGGGTGTTTGGGCCGAAGTGGGCATGGCCGCCGATGCCATGGCCGCCCGTTTGGGCGAAGCCGAAACCGACGATTGGATGCCCGCAGGCCAACCCCTGCTGGATGAGCGTCAGATTGTTGATGATACGCATATTTTCCGCACCGCACTCAGCGCCAAACGCCATTGGGTGATTGACGGGCATCGTACCTCGGAGGGGGATGCGTTGATGCCCGGCACCGGGTATATTGAACTGGCCGCACAGGCGATGGCCGCCCGTGGTGACAGCCTGCCGATTGAGATCAGGGATCTGCATTTCCTGCGTGCAATGGATGTCACTGATGGTGATACGCGCGAAATGCAACTGCAGCTGAGCGGCACAGGTGCCTTGGAATTGTGCAGCTCCGCCACGTTGGATGGCCGCACGGGCCGCGTTTTGAATGCCCAAGCACAGGTAGCATCGTTGGACGATGCAATGCCCGAGGCGATTGACCTTTCAGCGGTTCTCAAACGTTGCTTGAAACGTGACGTGGCAAAAGACGGCGACCGCCTGCGCGCGCCCCAAGAGGCGCATCTGAAATTCGGGCCCCGCTGGCATGTGCTGCGCGAAACGGCGCTGGGCACAAACGAGGGCCTCGCCCGGCTTAGCCTGCCCGAGGCAAGCCGTGTGGATTTGAATGAGGGATATCTGGTGCATCCCGGCCTGCTTGACCCGGCGACGGGCTGGGCTATGCATTTGATTCCGGGCTATAAAGGCGGGCATCTGTGGGTGCCGCTGACCTATCAAAGCATCAAATTGCTGCGCCCCCTGCCTGGCGATGTGGCCAGTTGGGTGCGCCTGGCAGACCACGGCGACGGCTATGCCAGCTTTGACATCACGCTTTGTGATCCCGCAGGCAATATCTGTGCCGAGATCACTGGATTTCAGATGCAGCGGCTCAATGATCACGCGGGTTTTGGTAAATCCAACCCGCTGACGGCCCCTGAAATCAGGTTTGATGATACAGATCAATCTGCTCCCCTGTCGCCCGACGAAGACCGCCTGATGCACAACATCAGCCAGGGCATCCGCCCACAGGACGGGGCCGAGGCCTTGAGCCGTGCCTTGGCGCTGAACATGGCGCAAGTCACGGTGTCCTCGCTGGATCTGGCAGGGTTGGTTGCACAGGCTGATGCGGCAACTGCGCGTGATATCTCTGAGGCACAAAGTTTTGAGCGCCCCGATCTGGATGGCGATTATCTGGCCCCGCGCACCGCTACAGAACAGGCCTTGGCCGATCATTGGGCCAAGCTGCTGGGCGTCAATCCCATTGGGGTTGAGGACAGTTTCTTTGATCTTGGCGGGCATTCCCTGATTGCTGTGCGCCTGTTTGCGATGATCAAAAAGGATTGGGGTATCCAGTTCCCCATTTCGGTTCTGTTTGAGGCACCAACGATTGCCAAATGTGCCCAGCTGATTGACGAACGCACAGGCACCAGTTCGCTCCTTGCCGAGACGGGCACGTCAGAGCCCGAAGAGGTCCCGCGCAAACACGGTCACACCCACCTTGTGGCCCTCAACCGGGGCGAGGCGAAACACGCGCCGCTGTTCATCGTGGCCGGTATGTTCGGCAACGTGCTGAACCTGCGCCATCTGGCCCAGCAACTTGGCCCCGATCAGCCGGTCTATGGGCTGCAGGCGCGTGGCCTGATGGGCGAGGATGAACCACATACAACGATTGAGTCAGCGGCGTCTGATTATCTCGCCGAAATCCGCCAAATTCAACCCACCGGGCCTTACCTGTTGGGTGGCTTTTCCGGCGGTGGGATCACCGCATTTGAGATGGCGCAGCAAATCGAAGCGACAGGTGGAGAAGTGGCCTTGCTGGCGCTTTTGGATACACCTTTGCCAGTGCGCCCGTCTTTGTCGCGCCGTGACAAGGCATTGATTAAAATCGCAGAACTGCGCACCAAAGGCCCTGGTTACCTGAAGGAATGGGCGCTTAACCGGTTGCAGTGGGAACTGACCAAACGCCAGGCGCAGGGTGACGATGGACAAGGCTTTAACAATCACAAGATCGAAATGGCATTCCGTCAGGCGGTTGGAGAGTATCAACTGACCAAATGGAACGGTCGTATGATGCTGTTCCGCCCGCCATTGGACAAGCATTGGCAGGTCTCAGGCGGCAATTGGGTGAGTGGTGAGCGCGAGTATGTCTTTGATGACAACCAATGGACGCCATTTGTGCCCAACTGCGAGGTGATCGAAGTCACAGGCGATCATGACAGCATGGTTCTTGATCCCAACGTTGCTGTTCTGGCCCGGCATCTGTCGGATGAAATTGCCCAGCTGGCCAAACCGGCTGACTTGCGGCCAAAACCTGCGGCCTCCTCTAGTATCACAGCAGCGGAGTAGATGATTTGAGCACAGCGCGTATCCTGACCATCATCCTGAACTACCGCACGCCTGATCTGACGGTGAAGGCGGCCCAAGCCGCCTTGCGTGAGATGCAGAGCTTGGGGGGAGAGGTCGTGATCGTCGACAATGCCTCGGGCGATGGCTCGTTTGATACGCTGACCCAAACGGTGGCCGCATGGGATGCCGGTGATATGCTGCGCGTGGTGCAAAGCCCGCAGAATGGCGGGTTTGGGGCCGGCAATAACTTTGGCATGCGATTGGGTATGTCAGACGGCACAGCGCCCGATTTCTACTATTTGTTAAATTCCGATGCCTGGCCTGATCCCGGTGCGGTGCAGGCCCTGCTGGACGTTATGCACAACCATGCGCGCGCGGGGTTTGCTGGCTCACATATTCGTGGCACTGACGACGCACCCCATTGCACGGTTTTCCGCTTCCCCTCGATCACCGGAGAGTTGGAGGGCGCGGCACGCACGGGGCTGATCACACGCCTGTTTCCCAACTCAGTTGTCCCGATGGACATCCCTGCGCAGACCACCAAAGTGGATTGGACGGCTGGTGCCTCTTTGTTGATCCGGGCCGAAATGCTGAATGAAATAGGCCTCTTTGATGAGGCGTTTTTTCTCTATTACGAGGAAACCGAGCTGTGCCACCGCGCCAAACGCGCCGGGTGGGACACTTATTATGTGCCCGACAGCCGTACTGTGCATGTCGGCTCTGCCTCGACCGGGCTGAAAGAATGGGCACGCACACCGGCCTATTGGTTTGCCTCGCGCCGATATTATTTCACCAAGGTGCATGGCCGCATCTATGCCGCTTTGGCAACACTGGCGCGCATCACAGGCTGCCTGATCTGGCGCCTGCGCCGGGTGATCTCGGACAAACCGATGGCTGACCCACCACATTTCCTGCGCGATTTGATCGCCCATTCGATGGGAGTAACGCGTCAGCGCGGCCCCAAACCTACCGTTAATCCGCACAACCACCCTGTCACGGAGGACAGCAAATGACCCATATTTCAACGGTTCTTCTGGGGGACGAATCCCTGACAGTCGGTTGTGGCGAACATCTGCTGGATCAGGGCCACTCCATTGCCGCAGTGATCAGCACTGACACGGCTGTGCGCGATTGGGCCAAGGCCAAGGGCCTGCCTGTTTTGGACAAGATTGCCGATTTGCCGGGCACGCAGACGCAAGGCAGTTTTGACTGGTTGCTGAGCATCGCCAACCTCAAAATCATCCCCGATGAGGTGCTGGGGCTGGCGGCCAAGGGGGCGGTTAATTTTCATGACGGCCCATTGCCGCGTTATGCCGGGTTGAACACCCCTGCCTGGGCCATCTGGAACGGTGAAGCACAGCATGGCGTGACATGGCATCTGATTGAGGGTGCGGTGGACGAAGGCGATATCCTAGAACAACGCCTGATCGACATCGCCCCTGATGACACGGCGTATTCTCTGAATTCCAAATGCTACGCCGCCGCAATGGAGAGCTTTCCCGCAGTTCTTGGACAGCTCAGCTCTGACAATCTGCACCGCAAGCCACAGGATTTGACCAAGCGCAGCTATTTCGCCCGCGATGACCGCCCGGATCAAGCTGGCGTACTTGATTTTTCCCGTTCTGCCGCCGATCTGGCGCGACAGGGGCGCGCACTTGATTTTGGCGGGTATCGCAA
>DFBW01000270.1 GCA_002366775.1 Roseovarius sp. UBA3070
TTTACCCGGTCACGCCCCATCGGTTTGGCATAGACCGTGGCAATATGTGCCTTGGGCATGCATTTGAGCACCACATCCAACGTGCGCCCTGTATCCACCAGATCATCGACCACCAACACACCCGTGCCATCGCCCACCAGATCCATATCCGGGGATTTGATCACCTTGGGTTCGCTCTGGGCCTGATGGTCATAAGATTTCACGCTGATCGTATCGACCATGCGAATGTCCAGCTCACGCGCCACGATCATGGCGGGGGCCATGCCGCCACGGGTGATTGCCACGACGGCTTTCCAGTCTCCACCATCGGGGCCTTTGCCATCCAGCCGCCACGCCAATGCGCGCGCATCGCGGTGCAACTGATCCCAGCTGACGTGAAAACCTTTTTCATGGGGCAGGCGGTCGGACATGGTGTGGCTCCTTTTGGGGTGGTCTCTATGTTTTGTGCAACAGGCGGTGTGGTTCAAGGGGAAGTGCTGGCAGATGTGGCTACCGCGCGATCAGCAAACGCAGGCCCAAACAGCCAAGGACCACCGCGGCAATCCTGTCAAACACTGGTTTTAGGCGCAGATAGCCATCGCGGGCAGGGCGGGTGGACAGCACCACAGCAAACAGCCCATAGGCGAGGATCTCTATCGCAAGATGGTTGCCCACAATCAGCGCCTTGGCGACAGGGCCCATATCACGCGGAAAGATCACCACCAGCACGGCTGAGGCAAACAGCACCGATTTTGGGTTGGACAGGTTCACCAGCAGGCCGTTTAGAAATGCATTGCGCCCGGTTGTGGTGTCGGCAGGGCGTACTGGCCGGTGCGCCGAGCGCCAGATGGTGATCGCCAGATAAATCAGATAGCCCGCGCCGATAAGTTTGAGCGTGAGATAGGCCCATGGAAACGCGCGAAAGATCAGATCAAGACCCAGCAATGCCGCCGCTGTCCAAAGTGCAGCGGCGATGGACAACCCAACACCGGTCAACACGCCCGCGGTGCGCCCCTGTGTTAAGGTGGTGCGCAATGCCCAGAGCATGGCTGGGCCTGGGCTGATCAGTGCCGCGAGCAGCGTCAGGTTGAAGGCAATGAGATGAGCGGTTTCCATCGCTCTAATCTTTGCGGCCAGTGACCACATCAATATCAGGCGCATCCACGGCCTTCATCCCCACGACATGATAGCCCGCATCAACATGCAGGTTTTCACCCGTCACGCCGCTGCCCAGATCAGACAGCAGATACAGTGCAGACTTGCCGACATCATCAATCGTTACATTGCGGCGCAAGGGCGAGTTCAGCTCGTTCCACTTCAGGATATAGCGGAAATCGCCGATGCCCGAGGCGGCCAGTGTCTTGATCGGGCCTGCGGAAATGGCATTCACACGGATACCATCCTTGCCCAGATCCTCGGCCATGTATTTCACGCTGGCTTCCAGCGCGGCCTTGGCCACACCCATCACATTGTAATGCGGCATCACCTGTTCCGCGCCATAATAGGTGAGCGTCAACATCGAGCCACCTTCATTCATGATCTTCTCGGCCCGCTGTGCAACGGCGGTGAAGGAATAGACGGAAATATCCATCGTCATCAGGAAATTGTCGCGGCTGGTGTCCACATAACGGCCGCGCAGCTCGTTTTTGTCGGAAAAGCCGATGGCGTGGACCAGAAAATCAATTTTGCCCCATTTGGCTTCAATCTCGGCGAAGGCGGCATCAATGGAGGCGGGATCACCCACATCGCAATCAATCAGCACCTCAACACCCAGTTGCTCGGCCAGTGGGACGGCTCGTTTTTTGAACGCATCCCCCATGTAAGTGAATGCCATTTGCGCACCCGCATCAGCGCAAGCCTTGGCAATACCCCACGCAATCGACTTGTCATTGGCAAGGCCCATGATCAGCCCTCGCTTGCCCGCCATCAGTTGATTTGACATCTCCCGGCCCCCCGTCCCGACTTGTGTTGTTCCGAATTTATTTCGGCTCCCAAACCTTTAGGCGATAGGCCCGGTTGCATCAAGGGGCGGGCAAAGTCAGCGTTTTACAAAAATCAAAGGTCTTGTGCGTTTGACCCAGTTATCTATTGCAAAGCGCCATTTCCGCAGTCATTGAAATGGGCGTGATCCTAAATTTGGGCATGGGCAGGTCAGATGAGCGAACGAGATGGACTTTTTGCGGGGGATAACCCCTTTGAGATCGCCCGCCGTTGGCTGGGCGAGGCCGAAAGTAGCGAGCCAAATGACCCCAATGCTATGGCGCTGTCGACGGTGGATGCATCTGGCATGCCCAATGTGCGCATGGTCCTGCTAAAAGAGATCGAGGACGACGGGTTCGTGTTTTATACCAACTATGGGTCGGCCAAGGGGCAGGAACTGGCGGGCAATGCCAAGGCGGCAATTGTGTTGCATTGGAAATCACTGCGTCGCCAGTTGCGGGTGCGCGGTGCGATCACCCGTGTTGAAGGCGCACAGGCAGATGCGTATTTCGCCTCGCGCGCGCTCAAAAGCCGCTTGGGCGCGATTACTTCTGATCAATCGCAGCCGTTGGAATCACGCGCGGCGTTTATGGCAAAACTGGCGAAGGTCACGGCCAAAAATGGCCTGAATCCCGCGAGGCCGGAACATTGGGGTGGATTTAAATTGACGCCAATTGAAATCGAATTCTGGGCGGATGGGGCATATCGGTTACATGACAGGTTCGTCTGGCGCCGCGAAATGCCTGATAACACATGGGAAATCACCCGACTTAACCCTTGACGTTCGCGTGACGTAAAATGCAACTGGCTGAATGCAAACCTAAAAATGCCCTTGCACCTCGTGGTTAATACGCGCAAAGATTTAGAAAGGCCTTAGGGATGGGGCTGTACGGTAGGACGACGTGATACATACAGATACACCAATACGCCGCGTCAATGGACGTGTGAAATGGTTCGATCCTGTAAAGGGATTCGGATTTGTCATTTCCGATGAAGGCGGACCCGATATATTGCTGCATGCAAATGTGCTGCGCAATTTTGGGCAAAGCTCAGTTGCCGACAATGCCGGCGTTGAGATTGAAGTTCAGGACACCGATCGTGGTAGCCAGGCGGTCGAGGTGCATGCCATCCACCCGCCCGAAGAGAGCACCCTCATGGGGCTGTCGGATTTCGATGATATTGACCCCGAGCTGATCAAGGCTGCGCAATTGGTTCCGGCGCGGGTGAAGTGGTTCGATAAGGGCAAGGGATTTGGCTTTGCCAACACCTTTGGCAACGACGAAGATGTGTTTGTGCATATCGAAGTGTTGCGCCGGTCGGGCCTGGCTGATTTGCAACCTGGTGAAGCGCTCGCTATTCGTGTGATAGATGGCAAACGTGGCCGAATGGCAACCGAGGTGTGTGGATGGGAAAGCGCGGTCAAATCTCCCGACTGAGCCCAACAGGGTTCATTTTAACGGCATTTGCGATTCTGACGGCGCTACCGCTTTGGGCGGGCGAGTGCCGCGATGATCAGGTGCTGTTGCGCGGCGATTGGGGGCAGGCCAGGTTCTCTGTCGAAGTGGCAGATGATGCGGCCTCCCGCGCCCAGGGCTTGATGCATGTCGAAACGATGCCGCGCGCATCGGGTATGTTGTTTGTCTATCCGTTTGCGCGCCAGGTGGGGTTCTGGATGAAGAACACGCTGATTCCGCTGGATATGGTGTTCTTGGATGAAACTGGCACGGTGGTGAAAGTGCATCAAAACGCTGTCCCCCATGATGAGCGCCCTATCATGGGCGGTGACAACATTCTGGTCGTGCTGGAAATCAATGGAGGTCTGGCGGGGCAGCTGGGTATTGTTGAGGGATCGCAAATGCGCCACCCGGCGTTTGATGTGGCCAATGCGGCCTGGCCCTGCTGAATTGCTTTTTTTGGTCAGCGTGTAACGCCCCGTGCGAAAATCCCGATACAGGGGCTTTTCAATCCTGCAAATCACAAGTAACAGGGGCGCACGGTCCGGGGCGTGGCGCAGTTTGGTAGCGCACCTGTTTTGGGTACAGGGGGTCGTAGGTTCGAATCCTATCGCCCCGACCAGTTTTCTACAGACGTATTCTGTCAGGCGCGCGGTGTTAATCACACCGCGCGCTTGTCTGAGTCTGCCTGCTTTGCGGGGCGGTTGATGCGGGCGCAGATGCCAGTGTTGCATCTGTGCGGCATGTCATTTGCCGTTAACTATTATTAATGCAACGGGGCAGGCAATTGTGCATGAAACCGCTTCATTGCGTTGACGTGTCAACTTAGGCACGTTGACTAACCTAGCCAAATAAAACGGGTTTCATGTGAACCGGCCCAAGCACCAGTACCACATTCGGTAGGGTAGGCGGGTTTGAAGTGAATCGCGCAATATTGCGCGGTTTGGCAAATGTGTCGTTGGTCAACTGATTTTTGCGAAAAAAAGAATAAAATAATCGTTGACCGGATAGGGGTGCATACGTCAGTTTGTGTGCACCGGCCGCCAAGCCACAATATATAGTGGTGGGTCGGATAGGCAGGGACAGACACCCTACACCAAGACATACCCTTGGCCATCCAGGGGGAGAAGAGCCAGAATAATGGTTCATTTTCGTCCGCGTCGATATTTTGGCGCGTCTCGGAGGGGTGTTTCCTGCCGCGTAATTGAGAACCAGCCCGCCATGTCGGGCACATGTTAACCAGCTGATTTTAGGGGCAGCGATAAGATGAAAATCGAACGAAAATTTACCAAGGCAGGTCAAGACGCATACGCAGAGCTGGATTTCATCACCACCAGTTCCGAGATTCGCAACCCCGATGGGACCACCGTGTTCCACCTTGATGAAGTCGAAGTCCCCTCCAGCTGGAGCCAGGTCGCGTCGGATGTGATTGCCCAGAAATATTTCCGCAAAGCCGGTGTGCCCGCGTCGCTGAAGAAAATCAAAGAAGACGGCGTGCCGGAATTCCTGTGGCGTTCGGCCCCGGATGGCGATGATGTTGCCAAGGGTGGCGAGACATCGGCCAAACAGGTTTTTGACCGCCTGGCAGGTGCATGGTGCTATTGGGGCTGGAAAGGCGGCTATTTCACCAATGAAAAAGACGCCCGCGCCTATTTTGACGAAATGCGTTTTATGCTGGCCGCGCAAATGGCCGCCCCGAATTCTCCGCAATGGTTCAACACTGGCCTGCATTGGGCTTATGGCATTGATGGGCCTGGTCAGGGTCACTACTATGTGGATCACGCCAGCAAAGAGCTGACCAAATCCACCTCTGCGTATGAACACCCCCAGCCACACGCCTGCTTCATCCAGTCGGTGGCTGATGATCTGGTGGGCGAGGGCGGTATCATGGATCTTTGGGTGCGTGAGGCGCGCCTGTTCAAATACGGCTCAGGCACGGGCACGAACTTTTCTTCCCTGCGGGCCGCCCAAGAGCCGCTGTCAGGTGGCGGCAAATCCTCGGGCCTGATGGGGTTCCTGAAAATTGGTGACCGGGCCGCTGGCGCGATCAAATCAGGCGGGACCACACGGCGCGCCGCCAAGATGGTGATCTGTGACGCAGATCATCCCGACATTCAGGAATTCATCAACTGGAAGGTTAAAGAAGAGCAAAAGGTCGCCAGTATCGTGGCCGGCTCCAAAATGCACGAAGAGCGCCTGAACGAGATTTTCAGCGCGATCCGTGTCTGGGATGGCAGTTCGGAGGATTCGGTTGATCCTAAAAAGAACGAGCAGCTGAAATCGGCTATCCGCTCGGCCAAGAAGGTGCAAATCCCTGAGACCTATGTAAAGCGCGTGCTGGATTATGCGCGTCAGGGCTATGACTCGATTGAGTTTCCGACCTATGACAC
>DFBW01000181.1 GCA_002366775.1 Roseovarius sp. UBA3070
GATCATGGGCAGTATCCTTGAGGAGGCGGGATACTCGGTTGAATATGTTCAGGCGGATTATATTGCGCAATTCGCGGGCCTGAAAACCGGTGATCTGCATTTGGCCATGGAAATCTGGGAAACCACCGGCCGGGAGGCCTTGGATGAAGCCACCGCCACAGGCAACGTGGTGAATGTCGGCGAAACCGGCCTGATGGCGATCGAGGAATGGTGGTACCCCTCCTATATGAAAGAGCTCTGCCCCGGCCTGCCCAATTGGGAAGCCTTGAAAGACTGCGCGGAAGAATTTTCCACCGCTGAAACTGCGCCAAACGGGCGATATGTAGGCGGCCCGGTTACCTGGGGCGGGTTTGATGAAGAACGCGTAGAGGCATTGGGATTGGACTTTGAAGTGGTCCACGCGGGCACAGATGCCGCCTTGTTTGCCGAGCTGGAATCGGCTTATCAGCGTCAGGATCCGATTATCCTTTGGGTTTATGTACCGCACTGGGCGCCTGCGAAATACGAGGGCGAGTTTGTGGAGTTCCCACCTTTTTCGCCCGAGTGCTATGGCGATCCATCTGTGGGTGTGAACCCCGATATGGCCTATGATTGCGGCAAGCCGCGTGGCCCGATCTGGAAAGCGGCCTGGTCTGGCCTGCAAGAGCAATGGCCCGGCGCATACTCCATCATTGATGCCTATAAGCTGTCGAATGAGGAAATGAGCGCCATGGTTGGTGAGGCTGATTTGAACGGTGTCGAAGTTGACGCTGTTGTCGCCAATTGGATGAGCGAGAACAAAGACCGCTGGTCTGGCTGGATTGCTCAGTAAGTCACTTTGGCCGGGGGTGTCTTCGCGTCTCCCACATCCCCGGTCACCCTTTCATGCTATCAGTAAACTCGCCCCGCAATGCTGGTTGGCTTGGAGTAATCTATGACGCCGAATATCAAATTATCCTGCCGAAATGTGTGGAAATTATACGGGGCTGACCCGGATCGGTTTTTGCGGCAATCCCCATCACCCAGCGGCGAGGACATACAAAATGCGGGCCTGATCGGGGCTGTGCGCAACGCCAATATTGACATCATTGAGGGCGAGATTTTTGTCATCATGGGTCTGTCTGGGTCAGGCAAGTCCACGCTGGTCCGTTGCCTGTCACGCCTGATTGAGCCGACAGGTGGGCAAGTCCTGTTTGATGGTGTTGATCTGCTGGGGGCCAGCGATGCCGAGATGATCGACATCCGCCGGCACAAGCTGGGAATGGTGTTTCAGCATTTTGCCTTGTTGCCGCATCTGAGCGTGCTGCAAAATGTGGTGTTCCCGCTGACAGTGCAAGGCGCACCAAAGGGCCAGGCGATGGCCAAGGCGCATGAGGTGATCGAGCTGGTCGGCCTTAAGGGGCGCGAAGATTATTACCCCCGAGAATTATCCGGGGGCCAGCAACAGCGTGTGGGCATTGCCCGCTCTCTGGTGGCCGAGCCGGACCTGTGGTTTCTGGACGAGCCGTTTTCGGCGCTTGATCCGCTGATCCGACGCGAAATGCAGGATGAGTTTTTGCGCATTCAGGCGCGTCTGCACAAAACCATCGTCTTTATCACCCATGATTTTGAGGAAGCCGTGCGGCTGGCCGATCGCATTGCCATCATGAAAGACGGCGAAATCATCCAGATCGCCACGCCCGAGGAGTTGGTGGTGAGCCCGGCCACTGAGTACGTTGCCGAATTCACCCGCCATATTCCGCGCTCGAAGGTGCTGAGCGTTGGCGGGCTGATGACCAAGGGCGGTACCGGCAGCGGTGAGCCTGTTGCGCATAATGCCCGCATTTCGGATGTGGCCGAACGTATCATCGTGGCCGACGCCCCTTTGCCGGTGGCCGATGGTGCGGGTCAGATCATCGGATCAATTGACCGACTGGCGATTGCGCATGTTCTGTTTGGCGAAGGAGGCGGCGAATGACGGGGCGCTTTGACAAACGGGTGATCCTTGTCTGGGTTCTGATTGGTGCCACTATTTTGCTTGGGTATTATGGGCGTGATCTGTCCAAGGCGCTGGATATGCGCTGGCTGATCAAGTTTCCGAATGCCTGGGTTATCCCGTTCAAAACCTACATTTCGTCGGCGATGAAATGGTTGGTTGAGGACGCGGCCATCGGTGCGGTGGCGTTCACTGATGTCACCCGGTCGGTGGCCTGGCTGATCGAGCAACCCTACCGGTTTGTGCTGTCGTTGCTGGCCGAAGGGTTCAGCACCGGGCGCGGCAAAGAGGCGACACTCATCGTGCCGGCTGTCAGCTGGATTGCCGTCACCGCCGGGGTTGTTGCCCTGGGGCAATATTGCCGTGATTGGATTTTGGCCGCCATTGTGGGCGCGTGTTTTTTGTATCTGGCCATTTTTGGCCAATGGGACAGTGCGATGGTCACGCTGGCCTCGGTTCTGATTGCGGTGCCGATTGGTGCAGGCGGTGGGCTGATGATTGGTATCTGGGCATACCGCCATCCCACCGGCGAACGTATATTATCGCCCCTTCTGGATTTGATGCAGACCATCCCGATCTTTGCCTATCTGGTGCCAATCCTGTTCATGTTCGGCTTTGGCCCAGTTTCGGCCCTAGTGGCCACGATCATCTATGCCACCCCGCCGATGGTGCGCATCACCATTCTGGCTTTGAAATCGGTTGATCCTGAGCTGGTGGATTTTGGCCGCATGGTTGGGTCAACCAATCGACAGTTGATGTGGCGGGTGCTGGTGCCGTCCGCCAGTCAATCGCTGATGGTCGGGGTTAATCAGGTGATCATGCTGACGCTGAACATGGTTATCATTGCCTCAATGATTGGCGCAGGTGGCCTGGGCTTTGATGTGCTGGCTGCGTTGCGCCGTCTGGATATCGGTGCCGGTTTTGAGGCGGGCATTGCCATCGTTGTGCTGGCCATCGCTGTGGACCGGATCAGCCAGGCCTTTGCCGAACGTATGGGGCAAATCCATCATCCTGTGCCCGGCACCCATTGGGCGACGCGCCACAAAC
>DFBW01000076.1:0-3141 GCA_002366775.1 Roseovarius sp. UBA3070
TGCCAAGTCGCGCGCTTTCACCGCCTCTATCCCGTCGGCGGCAATGCGTTGCTCTGCGATATCCACCAGTTTTTCGCGCAGCGCTTTGTGGCGCTTTTCAATCTTTTCGGTCATGATAGCCTCTGATGTGAACTGCGTTCATAACATAAGGTGTTTCAACGGCAAACCAAGTGATCCAACGTCACTCTGGGCAAACAGGCGCAAAAACAGGATGCTGTGCAAAACCAAACATCGAAAGTCAGCCCCATGCCCACATTGCCCGAAATCTGCGAGATCGTTACAGCCCGTGCCAAGGGCCGGATTAAGGGCACAGTTTGTCTGGACATGCCTGACCTGGGCACTCTTTTTGTGGATGAAACCGGTGCCGTGGTGAGTGACCAAAAAGCAGAGATCACCCTGACTGCCAAATCGGATGTATTTAGCAACATTGTCAACGGCAGCCAAAATCCGGCCACGGCCTTCATGACTGGCAAGCTCAAGGTCGACGGCAATCCGATGCGCGCGTTGAAAATAGGTGAGATACTCAGCACTGATCCCTGAGCGGCGCGTTTCACTCAAGGCGATAACCGGCGCAGGATCATCTGTGCCGCCACGGTGTTTTGGCGCGCCGTGATGGCATAATTTCCACCGCGGCCTTCATTGAGGGATATCACACACTATCTTACCTCCCATCGGTTGTGTTTATGAATTGGACCTAAGATAATATGATCAGGTATGATTGCGGGTCAGATCGCGCGTGTCGGCGATTTTGGGCAAGGAGGCCTCAATGGTCTATGTAAAATTGGTGTTTTGGAGTTTGTTCTGGCTGATCATTGCCGGATTTTTGCACTATACATTGCCACAACATGACATCGTGCGCATCTCCGACACTTATGAAAAGCGGGTGGATTTTGGCGAGAACTCAATCTTCTGGGCCAATCAGGGCACCGGAGAGAAAGAGGGCACAGCCAACCGGGATGTGTTTTTCATCCAAAGCGTGCAAACCAATGGCCAGGTCATGGTGTATCGCAATGAGGACACCGGTTGGGGCTGGCCGCCGTATTTCAAATTCGACACGTCAAACCTTCAGGCCGAGGCATCGGATCTGAAATCCACCTCAGCCGCCCCACGCTGGGCCGCCCTAAAACACTATGGGTGGCGCAATGAATTTTTGTCGGTCTATCCCAACGCGGTTTCAGTGCGCGCGGTTGATGGCCCTGACGTGCGGATCATACCTTGGTTCAACATCATTTTGCTGACGGTACTCGCGGCAATTGTCTGGGCAATTCGGGTGCGCTGGAAACGCTTTCGAGACAACAAGATCAATCCGGTAATTGATGAATGGACTGACGGCTGGGGGTGAATACGCCGCTATCGTTTGCCGTAATACAGCCCCACCACATGTTCGGCTTCGGCAAAGAACAACCAGCGCGACGCGGCGATCCCGGCCAGATGGCTGACGATGGCAAAAAGCGCGAATATATGATTGAATGGCAACAATAGCAGCACCACTGGCAGCGCAAAGCCCAGAATTAGAGCAATCGCGCGCAGCTTTACCGCGTGCTTTCGCCCGACCACATGCACGAATTCCCGCAGCAAATAATTGGTGCCGGTGTGGGGCGGCTCAAATGCGCGCACCTGTCCGGGCTGGCCCAGCCCTGTGGCCGTTGACAGATTTGACCCACTCTCAACCAGAGCCCTGTCACCCATGACCCACCACGCCACCTGCACAACGCCCGCCAGCGGCAGCAGGATCAGCGCATAAGAAACCTGACCCGCCAACAAAGCGCCCCCTGCCAGCGAAATGGTCAACATCAATACCGGCGTCAGTGGTTGCTTCCATCGTGGCACGGTTTTGAGCTGCCCATAGATCATCGCGGTGCAATAGACCGTCAGCAAGGAAAGCAATGCGCCCAGCCAGCCCAGCACTGCCCAGTTTGCGGCCATGAATACCAATCCTGCCCCGAACCCCGCCATGATCAACAATGCAGCCACCGCTGCCACGCCTTCGCGGCTGAGCCACGAAGTACGCCATTGTGTAAACGCCTTCATCGCACGTTCAGGGTGGCCCAGGTGGAAGGTGGACGAGATCAGCCCGCCCACCGCCAATACATAAGCAATGGTGAAAAAGGCAAAGGCGCTCCAGCCGGTGACAGATGGTATACCAAGGCCCAGCCAGAACAGCAGGCCAAACCCGAGACCCGAGAGCGTGGTGAAGACGATGACAGACGGTGCGGGATGCATCAGAGCTTCTCCAGAGTTTTATCGAGCCAGCCAAGGAACCCTTTGGTTTCCTCAGCGACGGGCTCAAGAAACGGGGCTAATATGTCGATCTGATCCATCTGATCCTTGGGTCTTGGCGGCAGGTATTTGTTCACAGGTTTGGTGCCCTGTTCAGGCATCAAATCCATACCACCTCGTTCTGCCACCAATTGGCTTACGTTACTGTCAGGATCGCCAAGATCACCGAAATGCCGCGCCCCGGCGGGGCAGGTGCGTACGCAAGCAGGTTCGCGGTCTTCTTCGGGTAGGTTTTCGTTGTAAATCCGGTCCACGCATAGGGTGCATTTCTTCATCACACCTTCGGCCTGGTCCAATTCGCGCGCACCATAAGGGCAAGCCCAGGCGCAGAGGCCACACCCGATGCAATCACTTTCATTGACCAGGACAATGCCATCCTCGACCCGCTTATAGCTGGCTCCAGTCGGGCAAACAGTCACGCAAGGCGCGTCTTCACAATGCAGGCAGGATTTGGGGAAATGGATCAGTTGGGCCGCGCCTTCTTCGGGCTGCACCTCATAGGAATGCACCCGGTTCAGAAACGTGCCCGAGGGGGTGCCATAGGGATCCTGATCGCTTAGTGGGGCGCCATAGTTTTCGGTGTTCCAACCCTTGCAGCTGATCACGCAGGCATGACACCCAACACAAGTATCAAGGTCGATCACCAGGCCCAGCTTCTTCTGAGTATGCTCGGGAAGTGCCGTCATTTCAGCCCCGCAAGAAAATTTGAATTTTCTTGGCAAATTTCTTCAAAGAAATTTGGTTTGCTCATTGTCCCACCTTCCACGTCAGTTCGTCCGGGCCAATGCCCACGGGTGATTGGATCGCTGGCATTTCTGGCTGGCTTTCTGCCGGGGCGTCGACCTTCTCAATTTTCACCCG
>DFBW01000076.1:3256-5557 GCA_002366775.1 Roseovarius sp. UBA3070
CGCCACTGGTACAGTGATTTCACCATGAACAGACGAAACACGCGCCCAATCGCCTTCGCCAAAGCTGTGCTTCTCCCACAGTTTGGTCGGAAGGTAGAGCGGGTTGTGCCCGTGGATCTGCCTTAGCCAGGCGTTTTGCGAGCCCCAGCTGTGATACATCGCCATCGGGCGCTGGGTCAGCGCGTGAACCGGGTATTCCTCCAAATCAACGTGATCATCCTCAAACGGAGGATACCAGATCGGCAGCGGGTCCATCGTGGATTTGATCCGTTCGCGCAGATGATCGGGGGGCTGGTGCTCGCCGTGCCCTTCAGCCGCCAGTTGAAAATGACGCATGGTTTCAACATAAAGATCAAAGATATAGGGCTGAGGGCTGTCAAAAATGCCCATCTCAACGGCCCAGTTCTGATAGTCCATATTCCACGGCTTCATATACGAGGCCTCTTGTGGAATGTGCTTAACAAAGAACCCACCATTGGCGATATAGCTTTGGATCTGGCTGCCATTTGGCGCACCGCGGCCATGGGTCAGCCCAGTCTTGCCCAGCCGCCAGCCCGCAAGTGGCCCAATCCCCGGCTTGCGTTCGTGGTTGGTGATATAGTCGGCGTAATCGTCGAATTTTGCGCTGCCATCTTCGTTGGTGAAACCCGGTAGTTTCATCTTGTTGGCCAGCTGCACCAGCACAGTCTGAAAGCCGCGCACATCGCGGTCAGGCTCAATCACCGGCCAGCGGATCGCATCGGCAGCCGCATCGGCCTCGCAAATCGGGCGATCCAGCAGGCTGATACAATCGTGGCGCTCCAGATATGTCGTATCGGGTAGGATCAGATCGGCATAAGCCACCATTTCTGAACTGTAGGCATCCGAGTAGATGATATGGGGAATCTTGTATTCGCCATCTTCGCCCCTATCGGTCAGCATCTCGATCACACCTGAGGTGTTCATCGACGAATTCCACGACATATTCGCCATATACATAAACAGCGTGTCGATCTTATAGGGGTCGCCCGCATGTGCGTTACTGATGACCATATGCATCATGCCATGCGATGACATCGGGTTTTCCCAGGTAAACGCCTTGTCGATCCGTGCAGGCGTGCCATCGTCCTTCAACGCGAGGTCTTTGGGGCCACGCACAAAGCCCAGATGCGGGCCATCCAGCGGCTTGCCCGGTGTCACTTTGCAATGTGGGGCAGGGTGGGCGCTGACTGGTTTGGGGTAGGGCGGTTTGAAGCGGAAGCCACCGGGCACTTCAACCGAGCCCAACAGGATTTGCAGAACATGCAGCGCACGGCAGGTTTGAAACCCGTTAGAATGCGCTGAAATTCCGCGCATGGAATGGAAGCTGACCGGCCGACCCTTCATGACCGAGTGCTTTTCGCCGCGGAAGTCGGTCCATTCACGCTCCAGCACAATTTCTTCTTCAAAGGCCACACGCGCAATTTCGGCGGCGATGGCTTTGATCTTTTCTGGCTTAATTCCGCATTGTTCCGCCACCGCATCGGGGGCGTATTTCTTGTCCAGATAACGCGACGCCAGAAGATGCATCACAGGTCTGTGGGTGATGCCCGCATGGCGGTGCGTGGCGTGTAAATCAGGCTTCACGCCGGGGGTGTCAAACGCCGTCAGCTTGCCGGTGTCACGATCCACCACCAGCGGCTTGCCATCGTCATCGCGCAGGAACAGGCCATATTCAGGCGATTTGGAATCGCGGTTCACCAGCACGGGCGCATTGGTGTATCGGGCCAGATAATCCAAGTCTATTTTACCGGCACGCAGCAATTCATGCACCAGCGCCAGAATGAACAACCCATCCGTGCCCGGTGTGATGCCAACCCAATCATCCGCCACAGCGTTATAGCCCGAGCGGATCGGGTTGACGCCAATCACCTTTGCACCGCGCGCTTTGATCTTGCCTATGCCCATCTTGATGGGGTTGCTGTCATGATCTTCAGCCACGCCAAAGATCATGAACAATTTGGTATGATCCCAATCCGGCTGGCCAAACTCCCAAAAGGCCCCGCCCATGGTGTAGATGCCAGCGGCGGCCATATTGACCGAACAAAACCCGCCATGGGCTGCATAATTAGGCGTGCCAAAATTCTGTGCCCAGAAGCTGGTGAAGGATTGTGATTGATCGCGCCCCGTAAAAAACGCCAGTTTTTCAGGGGCTTCATTGCGGATCGGCTCCAGCCAACCAGTGGCCATTTCCAATGCTTCGTCCCAGCTGATTTCCTCAAACTGGCCGGACCCGCGCGGGCCAACCCGTTTTAGCGGAGCCTGCAGGCGCGATGGGGCATT
>DFBW01000076.1:5574-10750 GCA_002366775.1 Roseovarius sp. UBA3070
TCGCGGTTGCCCTCAATATAGGCCACCTTTCCATCCTTCATATGCACGTTGATCCCACAGCGGCAGGCACACATATAACACGTCGTCTTCCTGACCTCATCCGACACTTTCGGAGAGGTGTTGATCCGGGGCTGCTGGTGGGTCATCGCGCTACCTTGTTCTTGCGCTGTTAACTTAGGCCAGATTGGCTGACGCCGCGAGATGTTTCTTATTCCTTCGGATTTCCTAAACCTCTGTTCCGAAAACCCGAAACTTTATTGTATGTCGTCCCTGCGACCCTTCGCAGCAGATCACTTGCAAGGCGTGGTTCACCTTGCCCCGGATGGTTGAACTGGGGCAAAAGACAACACATATATAAAAGACTACAGGAGGCCAGCATGACCCCGGAAGAGATCGCAAAACTGCCCTACCGCCCCTGCGCTGGGGTGATGTTGGTGAATGCCGACAATCGGGTGTTTGTGGGCCAGCGCCTCGATAGTGCGGCGCAGGCCTGGCAGATGCCTCAGGGGGGCATTGATCCCGGTGAAGACCCCGAACAGGCCGCCCTGCGCGAGCTATGGGAGGAAACCGGCGTGACCGCTGATCTGGTCACTGTAGAGGTGCAAACCGTTGGGTGGGTGCCATATGATCTGCCGCATGATCTGGTGCCACGTCTGTGGAAAGGCCGGTTTCGCGGGCAGCAGCAAAAATGGTTTCTGCTGCGGTTTCATGGGCACGATGATGACGTGAACATAGAAACGCAACATCCTGAATTTTCCGCTTGGCGCTGGATGCCCACCGATGAGCTGCAAGCCAATATCGTGCCATTCAAGCGTGATGTTTACGCCCGTGTTTTGAAAGAGTTCGAGGAATACCTGTGATGATCCGTGCAACTGCATTTGCCGCCGCCTTGGTGGGGGCTGCCTCCCCGGCGTTGTCCCTGTCGTGTATGCGCCCGGATGTGGCGAGCAGTTATAGCCGCGCAGCCGACGCCGAAGAAAGCTATCTGGTGGTGCATGGCACGCTGAAATTCAACGAATCCAAGCTGCCGAAGTCCTCTGGAAATGACAGCCCGCCTTCCACAAAAATCAAAGCGCATATGAGCGGCAATGCCCTGTCAAAATCAGGGTTTAACCATCCGTTTGACCGTGACATCACGCTAGAGGTGCTATGTTATGGTCCTTGGTGTGGAGGCGCGGCGTCTGGCATTCCCTATCTTGCCTTTATCCGCAAAGATGGCGCGGGCTACACATTTGAGGCCGATCCTTGTGGCAGCCTCGGCTTTGCTAAACCAACGCCAAAAATGCTGGCTCAGGCCGAGCAATGTATGAACGGTGGCGCGTGCAAACCCGGCACACGGTGACCCGTGAAATTGACCTTTGATTCAGTCAGCTAAGTAACGTGCCACGAAATTGCGCAGGATACGTTCGGGCGCGTGTACGTCTGCGGCCCGACACATCGCAATCAGATCATCCGCTGCTTCGGGTGGAAAATAGCCGCGATGTTTATAGATGTTGATCCGGGTCTCGAAACCGGCACCATCCGCCTCGGGATGAAACTGTGTGGCATATACATTTTGCCCAAAGCGGATCATCTGAAACGGGCATGTCGGCGAGGCCACCAGATGGGTGCACCCATCGGGCAAAGATTGCAAAGCTTCCTTGTGACCGACAAAGGCCTGAAATTGTCGGGGTACGCCGACCAACAACGGATCAGCCAAACCCTCCGCTGTGGTCGTGCACTCCGAAGTGCCCACCGGCTCACCGAAGGCCACCTTGCTGACATCCCCATCCAACTGCTTGCCCAGAATACCGATGCCGTAACAGCAGCCCAAAAAGGGCAAATCGGCCTCAGAAATTTGTGGCATCAAAGATAGAACAGCCGTTTCGATACGGGCCTCAATGTCGGATTTATCCTCGGGCGCATCGCTGACACATCCAGGGCCGCCGCCAACAATCACGCCGCAATAGGCGCTCAGGTCCAGCCCCTTTGGCAAATCCTCCTGATCCAGCCGAATACGGTGCGCCTGATCTTCGCGCAGCCCGCCTTTGCGCAAAATGGCATGGTATTCACTGTCCGAGGCTTCTGCCTCGGGGCGCAACTGCAGGATCAAAAAGGGCTTGGCCATCGGGCAACCTGACGTCATATCAACGCCATTGTGGTTGCCCGCTTGCTGCCTTGTCGTCAAGCCCTGCATCTGCTTGACCCCACCGGGCAAAGGAATACCCTGCGCGCCAACACGATTTCAGGAAGGTTCTTTTATGATCCAGCGGCTAAATCCTGTCTTTGACGGTGACCCGGCTCAACCCGGTGACCGTCAATTCAAAGCCCCGATGATCTGACCTATGGCGCGTTCGCTTAGCCTTGCGGCCTATATGGCCTATGCGCGGCGCGCCACCTATGTCCCAGCTCCACCCGCCACCGCGCGCCCCAAAGGCGAGCTGATCTGGGGTCATGCCACCGATCCGACGCGCGCGGCCGCCCTTTGCCAGATGGCCGAGCGTCTGGCACAGCAACGCCCCGGTGTGCATATGCTGTTGACCTCGCCCCATGATCTTGTCCTGCCTGACATCGACAGCGCGCTGATAGTGCGCCATGATTTGCCCCCTGAAACGGTGGCCGGAGCCGAGGTGTTCTTGCAGCACTGGAAGCCCGATCTGTGCCTTTGGGCGGGCGGGGATTTACGGCCCGCTTTGCTCAGCGGTGCTGACAGCCGCAACATTCCGCTGTTTCTGCTGGACGCCGAAGAAGAGCAATTGATGCGCAGTGGCTGGCGCTGGTTTCCGGATTTGCCGCGCTCTTTGTTGGACAAGTTCGCGCAAATTCAGGTGCAATCCGAAGACACCGCCCGCGCATTGCGCCGGATCGGTGTACCAGATGAGGACATCACCCAAGCCCCGCCCTTGCGCCCCGAGGCCGTGCCCTTGCCCTACAATGAGAATGAGCGCGAAGAGCTGGCCGTTTGCCTGCGCACGCGCCCCTTGTGGCTGGCCGCCAACTTGCATCCCGACGAGTTGGATATCGTGCTGGGCGCAAGACGCATCGTCGGGCGGGCGGCGCATCGCTCATTGTTGATCATTGTGCCGCAGAACAAGGATCATCAGCAGGCGATCCAACAAAGGGTGAGCCAGGAAAACCTGCCCACAGTGATCTGGTCCGAGGGCGATATGCCCGAAGAAACCACCCAGATCATTCTGGGCGAATGCCGCAGCGAGTTGGGCCTGTGGTATCGGCTGGCACCGGTCAGCTTCATTGGCCATTCACTGATGCCCGGGATGGAGGGCTGCAACCCCAACGAGCCAGCCGTGCATGGCTCGGCCATCCTGTATGGCCCCAATATGCGGCGCTATTTATCCGAATATTCACGCTTTGCCGAAGCACGCGCCGCACGAATTGTGCGCGATGCTGATACGCTGGCGGCGGCTGTACAAAGTTTGATTGCCCCGGATCAGGCCGCAATCATGGCGCATGCGGCCTGGGATGTCGCCTCGCAGGGGGCCGAAGCGACGGACCGTATTCTGGACCTGATCCAAGACACACTTGATGTCGTAAGGGGGGCGTGATGCGAGCACCTGCATTTTGGTATACCTTGCCTGAACGGCCCGCTTTGCTGGCGCGTTTGCTGTCACCCATTGGGGTGCTTTATGCGTGGGCCACGGCACGTCGCCTGCGCAGCAAGCCGGGGAAAAAGATGGCTGTCCCGGTGATTTGTGTGGGCAACCTGAATGCCGGAGGCACCGGGAAAACACCAACAGTGATTGCCCTGGTTCAACATCTGCAAGGCAAGGGGCACACACCTTTTGTTATCTCGCGCGGGCATGGCGGAACGCTGAGGGGCCCATGTGAGGTTGATCCGCGTCAGCACACGGCCCAAGACGCTGGCGATGAGCCTTTATTGCTGGCGGCCTTCACCCGGGTGTGGATCGCACGCGACAGGGCCGCAGCAGCGCAAGCGGCACAGGATGCGGGTGCAAGCGTGATTGTTATGGATGACGGCCACCAGAACCCCGATGTATCCAAGGATCTCTCGGTGATTGTGGTTGATGCCGCCAAGGGTTTTGGCAATGGGTTGTGCCTGCCCGCAGGCCCCCTGCGTGAACCCGTGAACATCGGCCTGGCAAGGGCCGATCTGGTGCTGTCAATCGGCCCGCCAAAGGCGCAAGAGGCGCTGTTGCAAACATGGCGTACGGCCATCACCCCGCCACATCTGAAGGGCCATCTGGCAACACTTGAAACCGGTATGGATTGGACGGGAACGCCGTTTCTGGCCTTTGCCGGAATTGGCCACCCAGAGAAATTTTTTGCCACGCTCAAAGGGCTTGGGGCTGATCTGCTCCGGTGCGAGGCGTTGGAAGATCACCAGACCTTAACGCCGGCGTTGCTGGCTCGGCTGGAAAAAGAGGCGGAATTGCTGGGCGCGCAACTGGTCACCACAGAAAAGGATGCCGTGCGCCTGCCCGCACAGTTCCGCCAAAAGGTTGTCACCCTGCCCGTGCGGCTGGAGATTGAGGATCTGCGTCCCCTCGACACAGCCCTTGACCGCCTCAACCTGACCTGAAATCGGCGCTTTGCGCAGCGGTAGTGGCCAGCCTCAGATGATGGCCTTTTCTATGATGGGTTGATCTTGCGTGATCCGATCATAATGAAACGGGCTTAAATCAAGGCTGCGATAGGCCCCATGGACCAGCAGCTCTGCCGTGGCGCGCCCCATTGCGGGGGATTGTTGCAATCCATGGCCGGAAAACCCGTTGAGGAAGTGGAAATTCCGGACCTCAGGATGTGGGCCGGTGATGGCGTTCTGATCCAACGTGTTGAACGCATAATGCCCGGCCCATTCAGATTGCACTTTGATTGCCTCAAACTGCGGAATGCGCGTGGCCAGCACCGGCCAGACGTGATCCTGCCACAGCGCGTGATCCATGGTGAAATCATCATAATCAACCGCCGGGTCAATCGCCGAATGCGCGCCCACCTGATAGGTGCCACCGCCGTTTTCACGTACATGCACGCCCGAGGGGTCAATTGTCAGCGGCAAATCCCGGTCCAGCGGTGTCTCGGCCGAGATTATCCAGGTAAAGCGCTTGCGTGGTTCCACCGGCAAATTGATGCCAGCCATCGCCGCCGTGCGGGCAGCCCGCGGGCCGGTGGCATTTACCACCTTATTGCAGGTCACCACCTCGCCGGATTTTAGCGTCAC
>DFBW01000274.1 GCA_002366775.1 Roseovarius sp. UBA3070
TACATCGTCGATAGCCTTGGTTGGGTGCTCTATCGTCTGGGCCGCTATGACGAGGCGATTGGCCATATGGAGCGTGCCGCCGAGCTTGAGCCGGTTGACCCGGTGGTGAATGACCATCTGGGGGACGTTCTGTGGTCCGTTGGTCGGTTTACCGAAGCCGAGTTTCAGTGGAAGCGCGCCCTGTCTTTTGTCAAAGAGGACGAGCCGAGCCCTGACCTGGACCCTGACCGCATCCGCAGTAAACTGGAGTTGGGTCTTGATACCGTTTTGGCCAACGAGGGGGCACCACCTCTGAGGATTGCGGGCGAAGATGGGTAAGGTCTTTGCACCGGCCAAAATCAATCTGACATTGCATGTGACCGGTAAGCGCGCGGACGGATATCATCTGCTGGATTCGCTGGTGATGTTTGCTGATGTAGGGGACACGATCCGTGTTTCACCTGCTGCCAAAACCACGCTGAGTGTGTCCGGGCCGCTGGCGCGCGGCGTGCCTGTGGATGAACGTAACATCATGATCCGTGCCGCTGCGTTGGCCCGCGTTGGGGCAGCGATGCGCCTAACCAAAGTGCTGCCTCATGCCGCTGGTATCGGCGGCGGATCAAGTGACGCAGCAGCCACATTGCGGGCACTATCAGACCTCAGCGGCAGGCCAATCCCAGGCAATGCACACACTCTGGGCGCTGATCTGCCGGTGTGTTTGCTTGGTCAAACTGCGCGGATGCGTGGCGTCGGTGAGAAGGTAGAGGTTCTGCCCGGTATGCCCACGCTGCACGCAGTTCTGGTTAACCCCAACCTGCCGGTGCTCACTGCTGAAGTGTTCAAGCGGCTAAAGCGATCAGACAATGCCCCCATGCCCCAAGAGGTGCCACAAGGCCAGACGGCAGCTGAATTGATCGACTGGTTAAGGGGGATGCGAAATGATCTTGAGGCCCCCGCGATTGAAGCCGAGCCAGTGATAGAACAGGTATTTTCGGCGCTGACAGTTACGCCGGGCTGCATGCTGACGCGTATGTCGGGATCGGGTGGCACATGTTTCGGGCTGTATTCTGATGCGGAAACGGCGGCGTCAGCAGCCGGGCGGTTGAGCGAACAGAACCCCGGCTGGTGGGTCGTCGCGGTGCGGCTGAATCCCTGAGCAAATCTTGCTACATGTCCCTGCGGCGCATTTTTAGCTGATCCGTGCCACCACATAATCGGCCAGATCATCCAGCATTTGCCGCACGGGGTGCTCGGGCAATTGCCGGATGGCGGTTTGCGCTTTGGCGCTCCAACCAAGGGCATCTGTGCGTGTTGCGGCCATGGCACCGTGACGATCAAGCAGGTCCAGCGCGTGTTCCAGATCACCGTCGCGCTGATCACCCTTTTCAATGGTGCGCTGCCAAAAGGCGCGTTCCTCGGCGTCAGCGGCGGCCACAGCTTTGATCACTGGCAGTGTCAGTTTGCGTTCACGGAAATCATCACCAACGTTTTTGCCGGTGGCTGTGCTCTGGCCCTGATAATCCAGCAGATCATCCACGATCTGAAACGCGATACCCAATGCATCACCGTAATCATACAGGGCCTGAACCTGATCGTCGGGGGCGCCGGCAATCACGCCTCCCACCTCTGTGGCAGCCGAAAACAGTGCCGCAGTTTTGCCGCGTACCACCTGCAAATAGATGCTTTCATCTGTGGCCAGATCACGCGCGGCGGTCAGTTGCAGCACTTCGCCTTCGGCAATTGTGGCCGATGCGTTGGACAGGATATCAAGCACCCGCAATGATCCGGTTTCGACCATCAACTGAAACGACCGCGAAAACAGATAGTCGCCCACCAGAACGCTGGATTTGTTATCCCAAAGCAAGTTCGCGGTGGGGCGCCCACGACGCTGGCCGCTTTCGTCTACGACATCATCATGCAGCAGGGTCGCGGTATGAATAAACTCAACGCTTGAGGCGAGATGCACATCAAATTCGCCCTCATAGGAACACAGCTCGGCCGCAGCCAAAGTCAGCATCGGGCGCAAGCGTTTGCCGCCTGCTTCAACCAAATGCGCTGTCACTTCGGGGATACGCGGGGCGTGGCGGGATTTCATCCGATCACGGATCAATGCGTTCACCGCCGCCATCCGGTCACTCAAGTGGTCTGCCAGCTGTTCATGCGGCTTGGTGGCTACGTCGTCCAATCCCATCACACTCCCGTCACACAGGCTCGACATTTGCCGATCTGTGCCCTTATCTCATGTTCATGAAACAACTGATGCGCACCAACGACCCGACCCAGATCGCCTTTGCCAAAGCGTTGCTTCAGGGCGAGGGTATAGACTGCTTTGAATTGGACGTAAATATGAGCATCCTTGAGGGCTCAATCGGGGTTTTCCCACGCCGGATAATGGTGGCTGAGGGTGATTTTGATGCGGCCCGCCGGGCCTTGTTAGACAACGGGTTGCCGGTGCATGAGTGAGACCTGGCCCGAAGATGCGCTGAGCCGGGATGCCTTTCTGGGCGGGCGGCTGACGCTGGCGCAGCCCAAGGCCGGATACCGTGCGGGGATTGATCCCGTTTTGCTGGCTGCATCTGTGCCCATTCGCGCCGGGCAGAGCCTGCTTGATCTGGGCTGTGGGGCCGGGGCGGCGATGCTGTGTTGCGCGGCCCGTGTGCCGGGGGTGCAGCTGAGCGGGCTGGAACGGCAAGCCGATTATGCCGGGCTTGCACGGCGCAATGCACAGGCCAACGGAATTACCGCCGAGGTGGTGACGGGCGATCTGGTGAACATGCCCGAGGCACTACGCCAGCGCCAGTTTGACCATGTCATCGCAAATCCACCATATTTTGACCGTTCAGCCAGCGTTGCAGCCCGCGATTCCGGGCGCGAGATGGCCTTGGGTGAAGAAACGGCGCTGGCCGATTGGGTGAAGGCAGCGGCCAAAC
This sequence comes from Roseovarius sp. UBA3070, assembly GCA_002366775.1. Lineage (GTDB taxonomy): Bacteria > Pseudomonadota > Alphaproteobacteria > Rhodobacterales > Rhodobacteraceae > Roseovarius. The sequence goes on from DFBW01000274.1 coordinate 2,910, forward strand.
GTGCGGCCTCTAAGGGGTGTGTGACAATAATCCACCGTGCAGACCGGGTGCCAGAACTGCTTGGGGCAATGGCGCAGTATTTGGGCAGCCTGGAGCTTTTGCCGCTGATCCCAAGACGTGGAAAACCTGCCCGGCTGGCCTTGGTCCGGGGGCGTAAAGGCGGGCGGGCAGAATTTCTTTTGCATGATGGATGGTTGCTGCACGAAGGGGCCAGCCATCCCGGCGACCGGGAAAATTACACCAAAGCAACTGCTTGCCTCTTGCGAAACGGGGCCGCGTTACCATTTTGTTAATATAACGCTGACAAACCGAGTGAAATTCCCAAGCGTTTTTCGCACACGCAGCGTGACAGTTTTGTAAAAATATGGTGCACTCGGAGTGTTGAGTTTGAAACCCGGAAAAGGAGATTATCTATGAGCCTAAGTTCGCATGTGGAAGAACTGAAACGGAAACATCAGGATCTCTCAACCAAGGTCGAAGAAGAGCAACGTGCTCCGGGGTCGTCGGATCTGGTGATTGCAGAACTCAAAAAACAAAAGCTACGGCTTAAAGAAGAAATCGAACGACTTGCTGTCGAGGCCTAGACCTCTGATACATCAAGAATAGTGTGGTTTTGCGTCAGGTCTTCCATCTCGGAGGCTTGACGTAAAATCCATTCCCGAAACGCTTTGATGTTCGGACGATCTTCTAGGCCTTCCTGACACAAAATACGAAAGCGTGCTTTGGTGCCTAAGGCGATCCGAAATGGTGCCAATAACCGGCAGGTGCTTATGTCGTGTTGCACCAATGTGTTGCGGCCCAAGGTGACGCCGGCCCCTGACACCGCGGCGTTAATGGCATGATCCGGTTGCGAAAAATGGATGCCGTGCTGTGGTGTGTGATCTATCCCATTTGCCCGAAACCATGTGGCCCAATCGGTGGAAAGTGACAGAAAATCAACGGAATCGTCGATGATGAGCGGCGCGTCTTTCAAACTTTCAGGTGTCGGATAACGCTCGGCCAGTTCTGGGGTCATCACAGGTGTGATCCATTCATCGTCCAACGGTACCGAATGTAACCCGGTATCAGGCCCAAGACCAAAGCGGATGGCGACATCAATTTCATCACGCTCCAGATCGACAATGCGCAGGCTGGCTGAAAACTTGAGTTCAATTTCAGGATGCGCGCGCGCGAAGTCAAACAGCCGGGGTGCCAGCCATTTTGACGTAAAGGCCGGGCCGGCTGTAACGGTGACTGACCCGCTGTCATTGATCCGCCGCGCCGCGCGCCAGGCCAGGCTCAGTGCCTCAAAGCCATCTTTGGCACCAGGGGCCAAGACGCGACCTGCCTCCGTCAGCTCAACCGCGCGGTTCAGGCGGCGAAACAGCAGCGTGCCCAAATGTTCTTCAAGCGATTTGATCTGAAAACTGAGTGCGGCTGGCGTTACATTTAGCTCTGCAGCGGCCATCTGAAATGACATGTGCCGGGCGGCGGCATCAAAGGCGCGCAGGGCGGTCAACGGGGGCAGGCGATCCGACATTTCAGTTAAGTATCATTTAACTGAAGGCAAAGAAAGTCTCGTTTGTGGTGCGGTAAATGGGGGTTCATATTAATCTCAGTCAAGGAATGCTGATATGAAAAGGAGCCAGCCATGATTGAAGCACCGACAAGCGAGCGCACCCGAATTGCCATTCGTGCCGCCCATCAGGCGCGTGGTGATGCTTTGTCAGCTATTTTCCGTTGGTTCAGGAAACCGAATTCTTCCGAGTGATCGTTGCAAGCGTTGTTCGGAAATAGGAAAGGGCCGGTTATTGCGACCGGCCCTTTTTATTGTAGATTGTTCAATTCAGACGAAGAATTGCCCACCATTCGCCGAAATGGTCGAGCCGTTGATGAACTGCGAATCATCCGATGCCAGGAACGTTACGCAATGGGCGATTTCCTCGGGCTTACCCAGTCGGCCAGCAGGAATTTGGGCAATTATCGACTCGCGCACTTTTTCAGGTACCGCCATAACCATTTCTGTGGCGATGTAGCCGGGACAGATTGCGTTGGCGGTGATGCCTGCGCGCGCGCCTTCCTGGGCCAGTGATTTCACAATGCCCAGATCACCCGCTTTGGTTGCGGCATAGTTCACCTGTGCGAACTGGCCTTTTTGGCCGTTGATTGAGCTGATCACGATGACACGGCCAAACTTGCGTTCCCGCATGCCGGGCCAGATTGGGTGTACAGTGTTGAACACGCCGGTCAGATTGGTGTCGACCACTTGATGCCACTGTTCTGGCGTCATTTTGTGAAATGGCGCGTCGCGGGTGATGCCTGCGTTGGCAACAGCGATATCAATTGGGCCAATTTCGGCTTCAACCTTGGCGATACCTGCGGTGGATTCATCGTAGTCGGCGACGTTCCATTTGTAGGTCTTGATGCCAGTTTCCGCTGTAAAGGCAGCGGCGGCTTCGTCATTGCCAGCGTAAGTGGCGGCGACGTTGTGGCCTTCGGCTTTCAAGGCTTTTGAGATGGCTGCGCCGATGCCGCGCGATCCGCCTGTGACGAGTGCTGTTCGTGCCATGGGGTCCTCCAATGTGGTTAATCAGGTTGGTAACTCTATTACTCTTTGATGGCAGGGTGCGCAACATTGTTGCGCCAACAAATTACCGCAGTGCAGCCATTAGTTGCGATTTCTTGCTGATGCGGCCTTAAGATAGAAAAAGGGGCGCCGGTTTGGGCGCCCCTAATGATCAATGCGATTCGCATGAGGCTTATGCCCGTTCGAGGCACATGGCGACGCCCATGCCACCACCGATACACAGTGTGGCGAGGCCCTTTTTGGCGTCTCTGCGCTGCATCTCAAACAACAGTGTATTCAGGATACGACAGCCCGAGGCACCAATGGGGTGACCAATGGCGATGGCACCACCGTTGACGTTTACAATTGACGGGTCCCACCCCATGTCCTTGTTCACGGCACAGGCCTGCGCAGCAAAAGCTTCGTTGGCTTCAACAAGATCCAGATCATCAACCGACCAGCCGACCTTTTCCAACGCTTTGCGGCTGGCGTGGATCGGGCCAACACCCATGATCGACGGGTCCAGACCAACGGTTGCATAAGATGCAATGCGCGCCAACGGTTGAATGCCGCGTTTTTCGGCGTCATCCGCGCTCATCAGCAGAACGGCGGCGGCGCCGTCGTTCAGGCCCGAGGCGTTGGCGGCAGTTACAGAACCATCTTTGGCGAAGGCAGGGCGCATCTTTTGCATGGCTTCGATATTGGCACCGTGACGAATGTATTCGTCTTTGCTTACCTCGATGTCGCCCTTGCGGGTTTTGACGGTAAAGGTGATCACCTCGTCGTCAAATTTCCCAGCGTTTTGAGCAGCTTCAGCTTTGTTCTGAGACGCAACGGCAAATGCATCCTGCATGTCGCGGGTGATCTGCCACTGGTCGGCGACGTTTTCGGCGGTTTGGCCCATATGGTAGTTGTTGAAGGCATCCCACAGGCCATCGCGGATCATACTGTCGATGTATTTCATGTCGCCCATTTTATGGCCGGCACGCAGGTTTGCCACATGGGGGCTGAGCGTCATGTTTTCCTGGCCACCAGCGGCGATGATGCTGGCATCACCTAGTTGAATGTGTTGCGCACCCAGCGCCACGGCACGCAGGCCCGAGCCACAAACCTGGTTGATCGACCAGGCGGAGCTTTCTTTGGGCAGCCCTGCATTGATATGCGCCTGGCGTGCCGGGTTTTGGCCCTGACCAGCGGTCAAAACCTGACCCAGAATTGTTTCTGATACGTCGTCCTTGCTGATGCCTGCGCGTTCAACAATGGCTTCCAATACGGCTGATCCCAGATCATGTGCGGGTGTGTTTGCGAATGCACCCCCAAAGGATCCGACAGCGGTGCGTGCAGCAGATGCGATTACTACGTTGGTCAATTTTGTGTCCTCCACCAATTTCGTGGTCGAGGAATGCCCAATATACGCAATTGATGCTGGTGCCGGACATCCCCGCCTTAGGCGTCTCATACCGCAGATGCCGCAATGCGGCAACCGAAGGGTTGTCGCAGGTTAGGCGCTGACTTGTCTGTTGTCGACCTCAAGCCATGGTGGGCGCACGGTGGGTGCGCCGAAGTAATACCCTTGCAGGCAATCAATCCCCATGGAGGTCAGGAATGCCGCGTCGCGCGGTTGTTCAACACTTTCGGCCACTGTGACCATGTCAAACTGTTCGGCAATCGAGGCAAGAGCAGCTGTCAGAATTTGATTGTCGGTGTTTTCGCTGATGCCACGGATGAATTGCCCGTCGATTTTGAGAATGTCGAAATAGAAATCTCTTAGATAGCGGAATGATGTATATCCCGCGCCAAAATCATCGAGAGCAAAGCTTATCCCCTGTCTTTGCAAGTCGTTCATGAATCCGACAACCAGTTCGGGCACCAACATGGCCGAGCTTTCTGTGATTTCAAGGATCAGGCGTTCTGCAACTGTTGGATCTTTGCTAAGGCCGCGTTTGAGAGTGCGCATCCAGCGACTGTATCCAATGGAGCGCGCAGACATATTGATCGACAGGCGCAATCCGGGGTGTGAGGCCAGAGCCTTGATCCCTTGTTCCAGCGCCAGGCAATCAATCACCCGCCCGGTTTCAGTTTCTTCAATAGATTCGACGAAATCCTTGGCGGGGATGATACGCCCGGTTTCATCAAGGACGCGAATCAATCCTTCGTAAAACGCGGGGCGCGATTGATCGCCTGAGGGGACAACCGCCTGATAGGCCAACAGAACTTGTTTGTGGCGAACCGCCTGATCCACCATTTGTATCGTAGAGCGATCCCTTGCTGAAACGGCATAAGACAGCGGGTCATGTTGACCTGCTGGTATATCTGCTTTGATCAGTTTGCTTTTGCGCATGGTGGGGCCCTTACGATCTGTGGTGGTTCACAAGGTGATGGGTTCACGCTAATGAAGTCTTAAATGGACAATTTGAACGATAGACAGGTGCCGTGCTGAAAGCCCTAAAGGTAGATTGAATGACAGAGCGCTGTGGATGGGCCGGGCCGGATGAGCTGTATCTGGCGTATCACGATACCGATTGGGGCGTGCCGGAGTATGACAGCCGTGCCCTGTGGGAAAAACTAATCCTGGATGGGTTTCAGGCGGGGTTGGCCTGGATCACCATTCTGCGCAAGCGCGAAGAATTCCGTAAGGCATTTCAGGGGTTTGACCCAAATATTGTTGCCGAATGGGGTGAGGAAGACGTGCTGCGGTTATTGGATAATCCCGGCATTGTGCGCCACCGTGGCAAGATCGAAGCGGCCATCAACAACGCCCGTGTCTGGCAAGCGATCGAGGCCGAACAGGGCTTTGACACTTATCTTTGGAGTTATGTTGGAGGCAAACCGATCCAGAACAATTGGGCCACAATGGATGATGTGCCCGCCCAGACCGAATTATCCCAACAAATTTCAAAAGATTTGAAGAAACGTGGATTCAAATTTTGTGGTCCGACGATTGTTTATGCTTTCATGCAAGCGGTGGGCCTTGTGAATGATCATCTGGTCAGCTGTCACTGCCATGGCAAAGTGAAAGGTTTAGTAAGATGACAGACAGCCATATTGTTCCGCTGGACAAATTTGACCTCGCGGCAGTCGAACGCGCAGGAAATTTGGAAAACTCTCAACTGATTCCGCATTACGCGGCCTTGCTGGAGTGGGTGCAGGACGCAAACTGGCCTGTCGCGGGTCCGGTGGCACAGTTGCTTGCGCATTCCGGTCCCGAAATCGTGCCGCATATTAGTGCGGTTTTTCGCACGGATGATGATTTCTGGCAGCAGTGGATTTTGGACCTAATTGTGCGGCATCTGACTGCTGACATCCGAATGATGCTTAAACCTGATCTGGATCGCCTTGTTCATGATGGGGTGACGCCTGATGTCAGGGAACTTGCGCAAGAAATGTTATCATCTCACCTGTAGATATCATGATCCAATTCCTATATGCACTCGCATCTGATGGATGAAAATACAAACACCCAGGCCAGTGCGCCGATCACG
>DFBW01000272.1:0-2341 GCA_002366775.1 Roseovarius sp. UBA3070
ACGGCGGTGCCTGCCTGCATCCACCCCAAGCCGTTACTGCCGAACAGGCCCAGCAGCAACGGCCCAACTGTCAGCAAGGCAAACAGACCATAAACGATGGTGGGAATGCCTGCCAGAATTTCGATCAGCGGCTTGATATAGGCGCGCATTTTGGACCCGGCATATTCTGACAGGTAAATGGCCGAAAACAGGCCCACAGGCACCGCAACGACCAAGGCAATAAACGAGATGTAAAGCGTACCCCACAACAGTGGCAGCACCGCCAATTCTGACCCCCCGCCAAAGCTGGGTGCCCAGACCGAGCCAAAGAAGAAATCCCGAGCCGGGTGCAAACGAAAGAACTCGATGGTGTTAAAAATCAGCGACAAGATAATGCCCAGCGTGGTCAGGATCGCCAGGCTTGCGGCCATAATCAAAAGGGCGCGCACGCCTGCCTCGACAATATTTCGGGCCCGAAATTGCGCGTTGGTGCGCCGATAGGCGTAGGCAAACCCGATCAGCGCCAGCGCCACCACCGCGATACTCATGACCATGGCACCACGCGCTGTCAGTTGGCGGTGGTTTTTGGCAGCTTCCAGCACTGGACCCGGCACTTCAGCCCCAAGAGCCACACCAACATCACCAAGCATGGCACGAATATCTGTCTCATCGGCACTCAGGCTTGCCACCTCAGCGTCGCTCAGCACACCCCGTTCCACGGCAATATCCAGGCCCTGTGCGACGCGGCGTACATCCGACATCACCAGGCTAAGAGTGTGACCCTCAGGAAGGGCATCTGCAGGGATCATGCGCTCAATCGAGGCATTCACGATCAAGGGTTGTGCCAACAACCAGATCAGCATCACCCCAAAGGCGGGCACCATGGCCGAAAGCGCAACATTGGCGCCGTAATAATGCGGCAGTGAATGCAGGAGGCGCCGATCACCACCAGCATCGCGTAACGCACGTCCGCGCCCCATGAAAAACCCAACGGCTGAAAGGGCCAGGACGATCAGAACAAGCCAGTGAAGAGGCATGACAGCTCCGTGGTGTTGCGCAAAAAGGATCAGGGCGGCACAAGGCGCGCCGCCCCAAGTGGTTGATTACATTCCCGTCAGCAGGGTCTCATTGGCCACGGATGTTTGTGTGGCTTCCAGCTCAGGATCAGACACCAGACCATATTCAGCCAACGGGCCGTCTGGGCCTGCGACCTCATCGCTGACAAAGAACTCAGCATAGTCTTTCAGGCCGGGGATCACGCCGATATGGGCCTTTTTGATGTAAAAGAACAACGGGCGCGACACCGGGTATTCACCCGAGGCAATGCTTTGGGTGGTGGGTTCAATGTTGCCCATTGTGGCCACCTTCAGCGTGTCGGTGTTGTTTTCATAAAACGCCAACCCAAAAACGCCGATGCCGTTTTGGTTGCTGTCGATCCGCGCCAGTGTTTCGGTGTAATCGCCGTCAATGTCGACTGATTTACCGTCGGTGCGAACGTGGTAACACGCCTTTTTGGCCGCCTTTTTCTTGGCTTTTTCGCTGTCACCTTCAGCAACAGCCAGCAGCAGGTCATATGCGCCTGTGTCTTTGCAGCCCTGAACCAGCACTTTTTCCTCAAACACTTCACGCGTGCCGTGTTTGGTGCCGGGGATGAAGGTGGCAATGTCTACATCAGGCAGATCAGCGTTGAAATCTGACCATTTCTGATAGGGGTTATCAATCAGCTTGCCGTCCATAACAACTTGGGGTGACAAGGCGTTAAACAGATCTGATTGCGAGAATTCGGTAAAAGCTGGCCCATTGATTTGGCTGGCAAAAACGATGCCGTCATAACCAATGCGCACTTCGATGATCTCGGTGACACCGGCCTCGGCGCAGGCTTTGATTTCTTTTTCGCGGATCCTGCGCGAGGCATTGGCAATGTCGATGGTGTTTTCGCCAACACCTTCACAGAATCGCTTGAGGCCTGCCGACGAGCCGCCCGATTCAACAACCGGGGTCGGGACATCAAAGTTTTCGCCGAAGGCTTCGGCCACGATTGAGGCATAGGGCAACACGGTGGACGACCCGGCAACCTGCACATTGTCGCGCGCAATTGCCGTGGTGGCCGACAGCGCCAGAATGGCCAGAGCAGAGGTTGTCGATTTCGAGAAAGGCATGGTTGTTCTCTCCTGATTTGAATAGGTCGGTCCCCCAATTTCAGGAAACCGCTGAGTCGCGTGATAGGAGCCCTCAACAACGCTTTTGTTAAGGTTTTGTAACGGATTTATGACAACGCCCGATTTAGCGGAAATTTCTGGGGCATAGATTGATATCAAACGATGCTCTGGGCCGCGCTCACTCGTCATTGGCCGCAAGGATT